>NZ_JBSVWN010000028.1:0-74347 GCF_054071325.1 Pseudomonas sp. SDO5215_S409
TATATGCACCTCTTACTCATGTTATGCCCGAACACAAAATTTCTGACACCCTCAACCTGTCGAAATGACCGGCTCGATATCAATTGTGGTGAGCGTCCACGCATGCCACCATTGCGCCACCCATCAGAAACAACAGAGTAACCCGCTTAAAAAACGGCACGACTCATACAAAAAATGCCCTCTTCACCACGCCAGATAATTCACAGTACTTGCACATGACATCGGCCAACCTGAAAGCGCTTAGCGGCGAAAACTTCGAGACCCTCGCCGGGGTAGAAAAAGAAACCTTCATCAAAGAGGAAATTTCTTTTTGGGAAGCGTTTTTAAAAAATACAAATAACGCAAAACCTAAGCCAGGACATAAAGCGTTCGAGAACATCAGGTCGTCAATTCAACTATTAGACAATGAACTGTCAGATGATGAGTTTTTATTTTTTCCCGAAAACAACGACGCCCTCTCCAAGGTATGGACTTATAGCGATGCGCCCACCACGCGCAAATGGATGGAAATAAACGCCGAAAACCCTCAGGTCGCCGCAGGCTTCTATGACGCTATCTTCCTGAACAAAAGTGATGAGCTGGCCTCTTTCAACGCACTGACAGGCTATTTGGCGGCCTATGAATTTCAGCGTCCAGAACTCACCTCTTTTGCAGACCGTGCCGCCACCGAAAAACAGAAACTAGCCACGGTGTATGCCACTCTTTTCAAGGCAAAACTACGCCTGGCAAAAAAAGCGCGAGAGCAGTTTGAAAAATTCTCCGGCTGGCAACAAACCGAAGAGGCGGCCTGGAAAGACCGCCTGAAGGCGCTGGAATTTACCTATGAAGAAAAACTGCGCCTGGAAGGCCCTGCAACCTACTGGGCCAGAAAAGCCTGGGAACACGAAAGACGAGGTTATGCATGGGCAGGCATTCTTGGCGTCGTGCTGTTGGCAGCCACCGTCGGCCTCTGGACCTCGTTCAATATTTGGCTGAGCGGTGATCACACCACCATAAACCTGAACCACGTGGAAGGCGCGCTGATCTTTGTGGCCTTGCTGTCCACCCTGGCCTTTTCAGTCAAGGCATTGTCCAAACTTGCGTTCAGCGCCTTTCACCTTCAACGCGATGCCGAAGAACGCGAGCAACTCACCCATTTATACCTCACGCTCAGCAAGGACATTGGGGTGGATGCAGAGTCCAGGAAAATAATTCTGCAATCGTTATTCAGCCGCTCCGAAACAGGGCTGATTGCTAATGAGTCTGGCCCGACCATGCCAGGCCTTACCGATTTGTTGTCTGCCGTAAAAAAGACGTGAAGTAAACAACACTCCTTTGCGGGCGACAGGCCCGGTTTGTATAGCGTGCAGCGTTTTGTCAGACGGTTGTGCGGGACCTGTTTTCACAGGCCCCGTGCAACAGTGTTTAAATCCCCTTGGAACGGCCGTAAAGCGCCTGATCAATAGTCAATTTTTGGTTGTACTCGTTGACTACCGCCATCTTTCCAGACAATTGGTTGCTGCTCATTCTGTCAAAGGACGCGGGCTGATGAATGCCGTCGGTGTATTTCACGCTGGGGTCTGCGGACAGTGTGCGCACATCGTATAAGAGCAGACCTTGTTCCTTGAGCCCTTCAGCCAGGTCCTTGACCAGTGCAGGGCCGATCGCAGGAAAACCCTGGGCCGCCATGCGCTGATTGACCTCGACGTTGGACATCGGGTGTATGCCACTTAACGCCGATTGCGCGTCAGGGTCGCCGGTCCGGCTGTTGAACTGCTTTTTCACCACTAGATCATTAGGGTTGATCGGTGAGTTACGCAACGTGGTCGCAACGGGAATGTGCGGCCATGCATCGATCAATGTCACGTCATTGGTGCCTTCACGGGGATCACCCAGCATCACCAGAATATGGTCATTTTTGTATGACACGTTGGACACGGGCGAGCTTGAACCGCGTGCGGCCAACAGCGTATAGGCCACGTCCGCGAACTCCTGGCAGTTACCGCCCTGCAACGTCGCGGCAGTCTTTGCACTGTTGTACGTTCTGTCCAGCTGAGGGGCCTGTTTGCGAAATTCCTTTTTCAGTTCACGGGTCAAATGCCCCCGCGCATAACTTTCACCCTGTGAATGCACGACGGACAACCACTGGTTCCCCGCGCCATGGGGCAAGAGGCGTTGTGTCTCTTTCTGCACAGCATCGGCCAGTTGCAGGTTTTTTAACGTTCGTGGTTTTACCTGAACCACCGCATTGCTGTAGGGCCCGCGCATCCCCAACGTTGCCGAGGGAATGGCGTGGTGCACCGCCGTAGGTGGCGGTGGTGCGGCAGGCGCAGTGTTTTGATTGCTGTATTGCCCGTAATGGGAGTAACCACCATAAGACGGAATACCATTGCCATTCATACGCTTGATGTCCTGAACATTGAATGAAGGAGTGACGGCGGTTTTTGCTCAACGGTGCCCGTTACGCAGCGGCGGCCAGCCGCTTGTTGACGGTTTCTAAGTAGTGCGCAAAACGCTCATAGAGGCTGATCAATTGATCGGGCGCCAGGCCCTCCCATGGCAGGCGGGCCCACAGGACAATCGCATCGCCACTGCCGTTGGCGGCAATCACGATAGGCGGCGTAATCGCGTTCATGAGGTTGACCTGCAACAACTCCAACAGCAGTTTGCCCGCACTGTCATCGGTTACGGTTAACGGCAGGTGGCTGCTCAGTGTCAGAACGCCGGACGGGTAATTTTGCAACGTAAGGGAGCGCCCGGAACGCATCACCAATTCAAATGCTTCTTCGTGTCCGGTGACCGAAGGGGCCATTCCCAAGTACTTGAATAGCGGCGTAAGGACGTCATTGAAGTTCGACTGCATTAGTCATTTCCTCTGGGCAGGGTAAAAAAGGAAGACGAAAAGTATGACCAGACAATATCTTTTCGACGCCTGCAGAGGGTGTGAGTGGTGCCGCACTTCGCCAGGTTCCATAAATTTGTGGTGCAACACCCGCACGCGGGGCTTCAGGCGTTCTCCTCCCCCGGCCGCGTAAACGAATAACGATCGATATCCGTCCTCAACGTCCAGCCCTGCCCGCGCCAGTGGCGCGCCGCGTGTTCGTTGGTCTTGATCACATCCAAGTGGCATTTACGGATACCCAACTGCTCAAGCCCGGCCAGGCAACGCGCCACCAGCGCACCGGCGAGGCCCTGGCGGCGGTAATCGGGCAAGACCACCACATGTTGCAAGTAGCCACGCCGCCCGTCGTGGCCGCACATCACGCAGGCACACAGCGCGCCGCCAGCCTCAGCGACAAAACTCAAGCCGGGGTTGCGCGCCAGGTAGCGGGCGGTGGCCTCGCGGGAGTCGGCGTCGCGCAGGGAAATACCGGGGGTGTTTTGCATCAGGGTGAGGACGGCGTCGTAGTCGGCCGGGGTCATTTCGCGGATCGTCGGCATTGGCTTAAACCTTGTAGGAACGGGCTTGCCCGCGAGGGCGGTGGTGATATCAATGGGGGGTCACATTGAATCTTCAATGCCCGTGCTGGGTTCTGCATCAGTTATTTATGCTCACTTCTAAGCTTAATAATATTTTATTAAAAAACCGTGTCCCCCTAGCCTTTGAGTCATGCCCGACCTGAATCCAACCGCTGTTCAGAAGGATAGAGACATGACTGTGACACCCACAACAATAGACACCCTCGTGGTAGGTGCCGGGCAAGCTGGCGTGGCCATGAGCGAGCACCTGAGCAAACACGGCGTGCCGCACCTGGTGCTGGAGCGCAGCCGCATCGCCGAGCGCTGGCGCACCGGCCGCTGGGATTCGCTGGTGGCCAACGGGCCCGCCTGGCATGACCGTTTTCCCGGCCTGGAATTCGATGACGTGAGCCCTGATGGCTTCGCGCCCAAAGAGCGCGTGGCGGATTACTTTGAAGCCTATGCACGCAAATTCAACGCACCGATCCGCACCGGTGTGGACGTCACCTCTGTGGTGCGCAACGTGGGCCGTCCGGGCTTTACGGTGCAGACCAGCGAGGGGGTGATTGAAGCCAATCGCGTGGTGGCGGCGACCGGGCCGTTCCAGAAGCCGGTGATTCCGGCGATTGCGCCCAAGGACGTGCCGTTTACCCAGCTGCATTCGGCCGACTACCGCAACCCGGCCCAACTGCCCGAAGGCGCGGTGCTGGTGGTAGGCGCCGGTTCTTCCGGGGTGCAGATCGCCGATGAGCTGCAACGCGCTGGCCGGCGTGTCTACCTCTCGGTGGGCGCGCATGATCGCCCTCCCCGCGCCTATCGCAACCGTGACTTCTGCTGGTGGCTGGGTGTACTGGGCGAGTGGGACCAGGCCGCGATGAAACCGGGCCGCGAGCACGTGACCATTGCCGTGAGCGGTGCCCACGGTGGCCGCACCATCGACTTTCGCGAGCTGGCACAGCGTGGCATGACCCTGGTGGGGTTGACCGCATCCTTCAACGGCACGGTGGCCACGTTCCAGCCTAACCTTGTGGAAAACCTCAAGCGCGGCGATGAAAACTACCTGGCCTTGCTGGACGCCGCCGACGCGTACATCGAGCGCAATGGCCTTGACCTGCCGCTGGAACCCGAAGCGCGCCGGGTGTTCCCGGATGCCGACTGCATCAGTCAACCGATCCTCGCCCTGGACCTGGCCGCCGCGGGCGTCACGTCCATTATCTGGGCCACCGGGTTTGTCACCGACTACAGCTGGCTGAAGGTCCAGGCCTTCGACGACCACGGCAAGCCACAACACCAGCGCGGCGTGTCCAGCGAAGCCGGGATCTACTTCCTCGGTTTGCCTTGGCAGTCACGTCGGGGCTCGTCGTTTATCTGGGGGGTGTGGCACGACGCCAAACACGTGGCCGATCACATCGCCATCCAGCGCCAATACCTCGATTACCGCGACGCCAGCCAGCGCCACGCAACCACCTCCCCAACGGTCAGTGCCTGATTCAAGGAATATTCAAGATGCCAACCCATACCCGCATTCGCATGTTCAACACCAAAGAAACCTACCCCAACCAGAGCCTGGACAACGACCTGTGCCAGGCCGTGCGCGCGGGCAACACCGTGTACGTTCGCGGCCAGGTGGGCACCGACTTTGACGGCAACCTGGTGGGCCTGGGCGACCCACGCGCCCAGGCCGAGCAGGCCATGCGCAACGTCAAGCAACTGCTGGAAGAGGCCGGCAGCGACCTGAGCCACATCGTCAAGACCACCACTTACCTGATCGACCCACGCTACCGTGAGCCGGTGTACCAGGAAGTCGGCAAGTGGCTCAAAGGCGTGTTTCCGATCTCCACTGGCCTTGTGGTATCGGCCCTGGGCCAGCCGCAATGGCTGATGGAAATCGACGTGATCGCCGTAATACCCGAGTAACCCACCAGGAGGCAGGACATGACTTTTTCAATCGTCGGACGTTGCGCCGAAACCGGTCAGATGGGCATCGCCATCAGTTCCTCAAGCATTGCCGTGGGTGCCCGTTGCCCCTGGCTGCAGCCGGGCGTAGGCGCCGTCTCGACCCAGAACATCACCCTGCCCGCCCTCGGCCCGCAGGTGCTGGACCTTTTGGTGCGGGGCCTCGCGCCTGATGAGGCGATGGACCAGGCCCTGACCCACAACGGCTACAGCCAGTACCGCCAACTGACGGCGATTGATCACCTGGGCCGCACCGCGCATTTCAGCGGCAGCGAAACCCTGGGCACACACAATGCGGTGTCGGGTGAGCAATGTGTCGCCGCTGGCAACATGCTCGCCAACCGCGCCGTGATCGACACCATGGTCAAGACGTTTGAAACCGCCGAAGGCCAACTGGCCGACCGTTTGCTGGACGCCATGCACGCCGCCATCGCCGCGGGCGGTGAAGCGGGCCCGGTGCATTCGGCCGCGCTTGTGGTGGTGGGTGAACTGACCTGGCCGATCATCAACCTGCGGGTGGATTGGGCCGACGAAGACCCGATAGGCGAGCTGCAAACACTGTGGGATGCCTATCGCCCGCAAATCCAGGATTACATCGACCGTGCCCTGACGCCTGATCGGTCCCCGGGCTACGGCGTGGCCGGAGACGCGCGATGACCAGCAGCCGTGAGTGGCTGGAAAAGCTGGTGGCGTTCGACACCACCAGCCGCGAGTCCAACCTGCAGTTGATCGAGTGTGTGCGTGATTACCTGGCCGGCTTAGGTGTTGCGAGCCAACTGATCTACAACGAAGCGCGCAGCAAGGCCAACCTGTTCGCCACCATCGGCCTGGCCGACCGCCCGGGCATCGTGCTGTCGGGCCACACCGACGTGGTGCCGGTGGACGGGCAACCGTGGACCGTGCCCCCCTTCACGCTGACCGAGCGCGACGGCAACCTCTACGGGCGCGGCACCGCCGACATGAAAGGCTACATCGCCTGCGTGCTTGCACGGGTGCCGGACCTGGTGCAGGCCGACCTGCGCATGCCGGTGCATATCGCCCTGTCGTACGACGAAGAAGTCGGCTGCCTGGGCGTGCGCTCGTTGCTCAGTGTGCTGGAACAATGGCCGGTCAAACCACTGCTGTGCATCATCGGCGAGCCGACCGAACTCAAGCCAGTGCTGGGCCACAAGGGCAAATTGGCGATGCGCTGTGACGTGCACGGCCACGCGTGCCATTCGGCGTATGCACCCTATGGCGTGAACGCCATCGAATATGCCGCCGAGTTGATCGGCGAATTAGGGCGTATTGGCGAGCGCTTGCGCGAACAGCAAGACCCCCGCTTCGATCCACCCTTCAGCACCGTGCAGACCGGCGTGATCAGCGGGGGCAAGGCGTTGAACATCGTGCCCGCCGATTGCCGCTTCGACTTTGAAGTGCGCACATTGCCATCGCAGGACCCCGCTGAAGTGGCCGCGCAATTGCAGGTGTATGCCGAACAACAGGTGCTGCCGCGCATGCAGGCGATCAGCCCACAGAGCCAGATTCAGTTCAGCCCACTGTCGGCCTACCCCGGCCTGGTGACCGATGAACGTAGCCAGGCCGCAGAATTGATCGCGGCGTTTTCCGGGTCACGGGCATTTGGCACCGTGGCGTTTGGCACCGAAGGCGGGCTGTTTAACGCGGCGGGCATTCCGACCGTGGTGTGCGGGCCTGGGAGTATGGACCAGGGGCACAAGCCCGATGAGTTCGTGAGCGTGGCGCAACTGGACGGGTGTGATGAGATGTTGCGGCGGATGGTGCAGTTCATTCGGGCTTGAACCGCGCGGGGCCGCGGCGCGGCCCTAACCCCCTCCCGGCGGCGGTGACGTGAGGGCGTGAAGACGTTGCTTCATTTCCACGAGCGGGGGCATAGAATGCTCACGCCGATCCAGGACGATCATGTGGAAACCATAAAATGCCCCGCACCCAGGCACTCCTCGTTTTAATCGCCGCGCTTGCTTGCACGGCCTGTACGCGCCCCCCCCCATATTCCGACGGCCTCGTTGGTCTTTTCGGGGTTCGCCTTTTACGATAACGACGTGCAACTTTATGCAACGCTCGAATCGGATCAAAACTTATTTGATCCACCACTTAAAAGAACGCAATCGTGCGGCGGCGCATAACTAACCCAACAACCGAGCCAGTTCCTCCCGGCAATAATCCACGAACAACTGCACCGGCTTGGTCAGCGGCGCACGCCGCAGCCAGACCGCCGACAGCCCCGAGCCCGTGACCGTTTCCACCAAGGGAAGGCACGCCAATTGCTGCCCGTCGTATGTATACGGCGAATGCGGTTTGGTCACCAGGATCGAAAACCCGAACCCGCGCCCGACCATGCCCCGCACCATCTCGATGGACGGTGAGCTGAACACGATATTGGGCGTGAGCCCGCGCTCTTCAAAGATGCTCACGAAGTAGTTCCGGCTCGGCAGAACATCCAACAGAATCATCGGCTCCAGCACCAGGTCTGCCAGTGACACCTTGGCCTGCTGGGCAAACCGGTGGTTTTGCGGCAGTAACGCGTAAGGCTGTTGAGGCGGCATCAGCGGCACCGTTTCGATGGCGCCGCCCAGGTCGTGCTCAAACAGCATGGCCACGTCGATGCTGCCGGCGGTCAGCGCCTGCACCAGTTCCTGCTGTTCGCCGTCGCGCAGGCGAATCTCCACCCCCGGCCACTGCTGCTTGAACCCGGCGATCAAACGCGGCAGGTACAGCGGCGCCACGGTCTCAAAGCAGCCAATGTCGATCTGCCCCGCCACCACGTCGTTGTCCGCCAGCGCGTTTTGCTCAAACTCGTGGGCCACGCGCAGCAATTCCAGCGCCTTGCGATAAAACCGCGCACCACTGGGGGTCAACGAAACGCCTTGGGCGTGATGGCGGATAAACAGCTGCACGCCAAAGCTGTCTTCCAGTTGCTTGATGGCCGTGGACACCGACGGTTGCGCGATGTAGAGCTTGCGCGAGGCCTCGGCGACGCTGCCGCAGTCGGCGGTGGTTACAAAATATTTGAGCTGGCGTAGGTTGTAGGCAGCCATCAACACCTCCAGAAACGTAGGATTTCGCCCCAAACCAGTGCGGAAAAAAACCACTTTTTTAGGCTATTCATAGGGATGCAACATACCGGAGCAAAAAACCGTTCGAGATACTTTTTTTAACGTCTATAGCAACAAACTTACTAATTTACCTGCCTGTGACCATTGCACATGATCACTCCAACAACAAAAGCGTCGCCCGGCGGCGCACTGCGAAGTACGCCCACGTACTCACCTTGCCTTGGAGTTCGTCATGGTCACCACTGCAACAACCTCAGCACCGCTCATCGAGAAACACACGATCGGCTACGTGCCCCCGCAAGATCGCCACGGAAAGGTAAAAGACCTGTTCACCCTCTGGTTCGGCGGCAACATCGCGCCGCTGCCCATCGTCACCGGCGCGCTGGGCGTGCAGTTGTTTCACCTGAACCTGGTGTGGGGCATCATCGCCATTCTGGTCGGCCATTTGGTCGGCGGCGTGCTGATGGCACTGCACTCGGCCCAGGGCCCGCAGATGGGCATTCCACAAATGATCCAGAGCCGCGCACAATTCGGCTCGCTCGGTGCCTTGCTGGTGGTGGTGATCGCAGGCGTCATGTACATCGGCTTCTTCGCCTCCAACATCGTGCTGGCGGGCAAGTCCCTGCACGGAGTGGTGGATGCCGTGCCAGTGCCGGTGGGCATCGTCGTCGGCGCCATTGGCTCGGGCATCATCGGCATCATCGGCTACCGCTTTATCCACGTGCTCAACCGCATCGGCACCTGGGTGCTGGGCATTGGCATCGTGCTGGGCTTTGGCTACATCTTCACGCACATCCAGACCGCCGACTTCCTCACCCGTGGCGAGTTCAACCTCTCGGGCTGGCTCGCCACCGTCTCGATGGCCGCGCTGTGGCAAATCGCTTTCGCGCCCTACGTCTCGGATTACTCCCGCTACCTGCCGGCCGACGTGCGCGTCTCGTCCACCTTCTGGACCACCTACCTGGGCTCGGCGCTGGGCTCGAGCCTGTCGTTCATCTTTGGCGCCGTGGCCGTACTGGCCACACCGGTGGGCATGGACACCATGGACGCCGTCAAACTGGCCACCGGCGCCATCGGCCCGCTGATGCTGGTGCTGTTTTTGCTCAGCGTGATCAGCCACAACGCCCTTAACCTGTACGGCGCGGTACTGTCGATCATCACCCTGATTCAAACCTTCGCCTACCGCTGGATCCCCACGGCCAAAAGCCGCGCGGTGATCTCGATCATCGTGCTGGCCGCGTGTGCGATTGCCGCGGTGTTTGCCTCCAAGGATTTCATCGGTCACTTCGTCGACATGGTGCTGGTGCTGCTGGTGGTGTTGGTGCCGTGGACAGCGATCAACCTGATCGACTTTTATGCCATCCACAAAGGCGAGTACGACATTGCCTCGATCTTCCGGGTGGACGGCGGGATCTACGGGCGCTACAACCCACAGGCGCTGCTGGCCTATGCGATCGGGATTGTGGTGCAGATCCCGTTCATGAACACGCCGCTGTATGTAGGGCCGATTTCGGAACACATCAACGGGGCGGACTTGTCCTGGGTGGTGGGGCTGGTGGTGACGTCGCCGCTGTATTTTTGGTTGGCGAGTCGGGACAGTGCTTATAAGCGGCGGATGGCGAGTGGGAAGTCTGCTCAAAATGCCTAAACCACTTAGCAACTAGCAACCTTCAAAAATTAATAAAAATGACCACCTACCGACAACTAGGTGGTCATACAAATCATGTCAACGCGAAAGTATTGCAGGCAAAAAATAGCGACTCACCAACAGACAGCCAAACCCAATAACGAAAATTATAAAAATCAAAGACCCTTCCAAAAAACCATTCAATTTATACTGCTAAACCCCTATTTTAGGAGGCAATCTAAAATTTCAATGGAGATTGGCTCTCCATAAGAAATTATCGACCACTTCAAGGCCAACTGCTATCATGCGCTTCTTTAGTTCAATCAAAGGAGTGACAGAACATGCTATCCCGCTTACTACTCGCCTGGGCAATACTCACTGCAACGCCATTGCAAGCCAGCACGCTCTCCGCACCAACTACTTTTTTGCAAGGAAAAGAGGTATGGGAGTTCTATAAGACAGCTGTCAACAACCCTCAACAAATTTTTTTACTATCCTTACACATCAAAGAGTATTTTTCTGACAGTTCATCGGGCTATAAAGATCTCAACAATGAATTAGCAGCAAAAAACGACTGGTTTAAGGGTGGCCTATTGGGCAAAGAATTTATTGAGCTAGGCCCAGAGCAATCATCAAACGATGATTATGACTATTACTCCATCACCCTTAAAAAATTAACCTTCAAACAGTGCAACGCCTTGTCGCACAACTCAAGGCTTAACGACCTATTTGAGCGCGTTGAAGTAAACAACTTGCCAGTCAGCAACATAAAAACCTGTAAGTCACAATGGTTTTTTCAAAGCGGAAAAAACACCATAAAATATATCGCACGATAAATTCGTGCGTGCGCATCCAAGCTTAAAAAGCTTAAATTCGCAAAAAAATCATCAGGCCTATCTATATCAAAACCATACGGCCAAGTTGCAATCTTAAAATACAGCACCTATAGTCCGCCCTGTCGTTAGCCTCGGCCAGCGACAGGGTTTCGCAGCCCTTCACAAATAGAATCAACCTGCACAGTCATCAGACCCTCAGGCGGACTCCGCCTGCGTCTCGCTTTATGGCGGCTGTGCGTGGGAGGTCTTCGGGCCTGCCGGGGGTGATTCTTCCTGGTCTGCGAACCCGCGCACAGTTGCCACCCAACCTGTTTCGCAGCAGAACGGTGGCAGTTCTCTTCTCCAAAATAGAATCGAACCTTATTACCACTCAAAACCCGCCCCACCGCTTCACCCCCATGTCCCAAACCGCCACCGACTACCCCGTGCTCCTCATCGACGGCCAAGCCCCGCTCAACGAGCTCCATGCCTGCGCCAGCGAGCGCCTCAATGCCGTGCTCAAATACCTGCACCTGATGGCCTGCTCCAATGTGTCTGACTACGCCGTGCACGACATCAATACCGTCGCCAACACGGCGCGGATCCTGGTGCAGGATGTGGCGGATGTATTTGCCGTGATTGAACGGCGCGGGTTGGAGGCGCCTGTCGCCGCCTGATGGACTTTTACCGATAGACAAGCCCGCTTCGGCGGGCTTCGCAGGATGCGCCTCTTGAACGCATTCTTTCTTTATCATGTGCGCTTTCGCTCAACTGCCCTGCCCTAAGGAAGCCCGATGACTCAACTCACCTTTCGCAACGCCGTCCCGGCGGATGCCGCCCGCTGCTATCACATCGAGATTTCTGCCTACGAATGCGATGAAGCCGCGACGCTGGAGAAGATCAGCACGCGCATTGCGCTGTACCCGCAGGGGTTTGTGGTGCTCGAGGCAGGCGGCGAGGTGGTGGGGTTCATCAATGGCGGCTGCGCCCATGAGGTGGTCATGTCGGATGAGGCGTTCAAGGAGTTGGTGGGCCATTCGGCCGAGGCGCCGAATGTGGTGATCATGTCGGTGGTGGTGGACCCGGCGCACCAAGGCAAGGGGTATTCCCGGCGGCTGATGGATGAGTTCGTGCAGCGCATGCGGAGCATGGGCAAGCGCACCATTCACCTGATGTGCAAGGACCAGCATGTGCCGCTGTACACGCGGATGGGTTATGCCTATGTGCAGCCGTCGGCGTCGGACCATGGCGGGATGGCGTGGCACGAAATGGTGATGGACCTCTAAAGGAAACGGCGATGACACGGCATGTGATCGAAACGGGCGACCAGCCGGACGGCGAGGCCGAACGCGTCATAGGCCAGGGCCTGGCGCTGTTCAATGAACAGGCCAGCGGGCTCAATGACCGGCGCGCGTTGACAGTACTGGTGCGCGACCCCGACACCCAGGCAGTGCTCGGCGGCCTTATCGGCAAGACCAGCCTGGGCATGGCGTTTCTGGAGTTGTTTCACCTGCCCGACGCGCTGCGCGGTACGGGCATCGGTACGCAATTGCTGCACACGTTTGAAGCCCAGGCGCGCGCCCGCGGCTGCCGGACGGCTGTGCTGTACACCTTGAGCTTCCAGGCGCCCGGATTTTACGAGAAGAACGGCTGGGTCCGCTTCGGCGAATTCCCGTGTGAACCGGCGGGCAGTCGCCGGATTTTCCTGGTTAAACAACTCTGAGGGTGCAATATACCGCCCTCGCAGTACCCCGGCGAACGAGGCCGGGCCTGCGACGCTACCACCCTCCCGACGCACCACCCCCGCCGCTGGAGCCGCCGCCACCGGAGAACCCGCTCCCCCCAAAGCTTGAGCCCGAACCGCCGCTGGAGCCCGAACCGGAACCCGACCCGGGCCCGCCAGGGATAAACATAAAAAACGCGACGAACAGGCAAAACACCAGCGCGTGCAACCAGCCCTCAAAACCGCCAAGCGACGAACCCAGGAGCAGGTACACCATCAATAAAATCAGCAGCCGGGACTTGAACGCCTTGCGGCTGTGTTTCCAGAAGCTGCGCATCATGCCCGCCAGCAACGCCAGGGCTCCCACTACCATCAAACACACCAGGGGCAGCACCAGCCAATGGATGAAGGACACTTCAAACCCATAGTGGTTGGCCACCATCAAGCTGGCGACGTACCCCAACACACCCAGCACGCCAAAGAACACCGGTTTTACCATCCACAGTGCGCCGGCGGCCGAACCACACACCAGCAGGCAAAACGGCACCAGCAGCAGGTGCACCCGCCACTCGTCACCGGCCAACTCGGCCAGCCCACCGATCACCACCACGCTTGCCAACAGCCCCCCGCGCCAGCCCAGTTTGCCGGTGCTCATCAAGATACCGCCGAGGGACCCCGCCATCACTGCCAGGAAAATAACCAGGGTATTGAGCGCCACGCCCTTTTTGCCGGGGGCGGGCAAGTGACCGCCGTCCACCAGCACAATCAGGTCACTCACGCCTTGCGCGATGCCGTCGGCGTAGTTGCCTTGGCGAAAGGCCGGAAGGATGCGTTCCTCGATAATGCGGTGGGCCAAAAGGTCAGTCACCGTGCCTTCCAGGCCGTAACCGACCTCGATGCGCACCTTGCGATCGTCCTTGGCCACCAACAGCAAAATGCCGTCATCGATGCCTTTGCGCCCCAGTTGCGAGGTGCGAAACAGTTGGTTGGCAAAAGTTTCGATACTCACACCGCCCGTGTTCGGCAGCATCACCACGGCCACTTGCGCGCCCTTGCGTTGCTCGAGGTCGGCCAGTTGTTCGGTCAGGCGGCCGATGGACGCCGCGTCCAGGGTGTTGGTGAAGTCCATCACCCGCTGATACAGCTTGATGCCCGCCCAACCGGGCGACGCCGCAGCGGCCACGGTCGGCATCACCATACACATCATCAGGAGGCTCAAGAACGCGCCACGCAGCAACACCACCATGCTTTTTTACCTAAAGTTTCATCCTGAAGGGGTCAACTTTACCCGATTGAGGTCATAAGGCATGACTCATTGCATTCTGCTATCTACACTTGCGCAGAACGCGCCCACCCACGACCCCGGAAGCCCCATGACTCTTGAGCACCGCAACAATGTAAGCGTGATGGGCGAAGGGTCATCGACACTGGTGTTTTCCCACGGTTTCGGCTGCAACCAGGCCATGTGGAATTACCTGGCGCCTTCTTTCACCGATCATTTTCGCGTGGTGCTGTATGACCTGGTCGGCGCTGGCCATTCGGACCTCGGCGCCTATGACAAGCGCAAATACAACAGCCTGGCCGGTTACGCCCAGGACCTCAACGAGATCGTCGACGCGTACGCCCGCGGCCCGGTGATCCTGGTGGGCCACTCGGTAAGCGCGATGATCGGCACCCTCGCCGACCGCCTGCAACCGGGGCGTATCGCCGCCCACGTGATGATTGGCCCCTCGCCGTGCTACCTGGACATCGAAGACTACAGCGGCGGTTTTACCCTGGATGACATCCGCTCACTGCTCGACACCCTCGACAGCAACTACCTGGGCTGGTCCAGCAGCATGGCCCCGATGATCATGGGCGCCCCCGGGCAACCAGCATTGGGCCAGGAACTGACCGACAGTTTCTGCCGCACGGAACCTGAGATCGCCAAACAGTTTGCGCGGGTGACGTTCCTGTCGGACAACCGCGAAGACGTCAGCGGCCTCGCCACACCGACCCTGTTGCTGCAATCGACCGACGACCTTATCGCCCCCCTGGCCGTGGGCGAATATTTGCACCGCGTGATGCCCAACAGCACCTATTGCCTGGTCGATAACGTGGGCCATTGCCCGCACATGAGCGCCCCGCAGGCCTGCGCGGCGGCCATGCACACGTTCTTGGCGCCATGGGCGGGCAACCATGCCGATTGACCAGCCGTCCATCCTGTTCGACGGTGCCCCTTGCGCGCTGGTGGTCACCCGTGAAGACGGCAGCATCGTGCGCGCTAACCGGCAGTTCTGTGACTGGGTGGGCTTTGACAGCGAGCAACTGCGCGGGCGGCGCTTCCAGGACCTGCTGACCATGGGCGGCCGAATTTTCCATCAGACCCACCTGGCGCCGATGATGCACATGCAGGGCAGCGTCACCGAAGTGAAACTCGACGTGCGCCACCGCGACGGGCACACCGTGACCTTGCTGCTCAACAGCATCAAGCGCGAGCACGACAGCGGCGTGTTTCATGAAATGGCGTTGTTCGGCACCACCGACCGGGACAAGTACGAGCGTGAACTGCTCAACGCCCGCAAGCTGGCCGAAGCCCTGCTGCAGGAGAAAACCCGCGCCAAAGTGGCGCTGCAAAAGGCGCAGGCCGAGCTGAGCGTGGCCTACGACAAGGCCCAACGCCGTGCGCAGTTTGCCGAGCAGATGGTGGCCATCGTCAGCCACGACCTGAAAAACCCGCTCACCGCGATCAAGATGGCCAACGAGTTCCTGGCCCGGGGCGAACACACGCCCAAGGAAACCCAACTGCTGAGCCACATTGGCCAGTCCACCGAGCGCGCGCAGCGCATGGTTGCCGACCTGCTGGACTTCACCCAGGCGCGCGTGGGCTTGGGGATCAACGTCAAACCTGTCGCCCTGGACCTGCACGCCGTCACGCAACAGAGCGTGGACGAACTGCGCGTGGCGTTTCCCGGCGCCACCTTGCTGCACCAGGCGATGGGCAACGCGTCGGCCTGCCTGGACACCGACCGCGTGCACCAGATCATCGGCAACCTGGTGGCCAACAGCGTGGCCTATGGCGACCTGCAACACCCGATCACCATCACCTCGCAACTGGGCCCGGCGGGCTGCCAGTTGTCGGTGCACAACCACGGCAAGGTCATTCCCGAAGCATTGCGGGCCGTGCTGTTCGAGCCCATGACCCGCGGCGCCGGGCAAGGCAGCCAGGTGCGCAGCGTGGGGCTGGGGTTGTTTATCGTCAGCGAGATCGCCAAGGCCCACGGCGGTGAGGTGTCGGTGCGCTCCGATGCGGCGACCGGCACCACCTTTACCGTGAGGTTTGGGCAGGCGGGTTGAGTGAACGGGCCTGTCAGGGGTTTCACTCAACGCACCAGACGCCTGTGTTAGGGTGCCCCTTGACCTCCGTCTTGCACGAGAAACCGCATGCCGCACCTGCCTATCAACACCGTTGTGTTCACCGCACTGCTCGCCGCCCTCTCTCCCGCCGCCCTGGCCGCCCCACAAACCCTGAGCCTCTGCCAGCCCGCCGCGTCCACGCCGAGCGCCAAGTCGTTGCTCGGCGCCGCCCAGCGTCACTTGAGCGATCAACCCAACCCGTTGGCGCACCTGCACACCGAGGGCACGCTGCCCAACCACGGCATTCGTGAGCAAAGCATCGCGGCCGAAAAAGACTGGCCCGTGATGCGCCAGGCTGCGCAGGCCTGGCGGATAAGCGGTGATGCACGATACCTCAAGCAGGTGGATGAGTTCCTCGCCGCCTGGGCCAGCGTGTACAAGCCGGACTTCAACCCCATCGACGAAACCAACCTCGACATGCTGATGAACGCCTACGCGCTCACCGCCGACAGCTTGCGCCCCAGCACCCGCGACGCTACACGCGGGCTGCTCACGGCCCTGGGCAATGGTTACCTTGCACGCATCGAGCAATTTCAGGGGCAGAAAAAAGGCACCAACACCAATAACTGGCAGAGCCACCGGGTCAAGCTGGTGACCGTGGCCGCCGCCGCACTGGGCGACCGCGCGATGCTGCAACAGGCCTTGCACCTGTTCCAGCAACAGATCGCCGACAACATACTGCCTGACGGCTCGGTGACCGACTTCCACGACCGTGACGCGCTGCACTATGTGGTCTACGACCTGGAACCCCTGGTACAAGCCGCGCTGGCGGCCAAGCCCTATGGCGTGGGCGGTGACTGGCTGAAGATGACCGCCGCCAACGGCGCCTCCCTCGCCAAGGCGCTCGACTGGCTGATGCCCTACGCCGCAGGCCAACGCAGCCACCAGGAATTCGTGCACACCCGCGTGCAGTTCGACAAGGCCCGCGCCAACGTTGGCGTGCCCGGGTATACCGGCGACTGGCAGCCTAAAAGCAGTAATACGCTGTACTGGCTGGCGGCGCAGTTGGACACCCGGTATCTGCCGTTGGCCAAGCAGCTGTCAGCCAACCCGCCAACGTGGGTCGGGGCGTGCTACCTGAAATGATCCTTGTGGCCACACACCCCTAAAGAGCCATGGCTCGCTACAGCCAGCTCTCCATGGCTTTGATCAGCACCGGGTCGCGCCCGTAGATGTCCGGTGCATACAACAGCGCCCCCTGGCTGTCCGCCTGGACCGTCCAGTAACTCAGGAGCACCGGCACCGGGGTGGCCAGGCGGAACTCGTGGGTGGTTTCGGTGGCCAGCAGTTCCTCGGTCCGCGCTTTTTCCGCCGGGCTCACCAGCAGGTCGCGCAGCTGCAGCGGCTGTTCAACCCGCACGCAACCCGAGCTGAACGCACGCGGCCCCTTGGAAAACAGCGGCTGGCTCGGCGTGTCGTGCAGGTACACCGAATAGGGGTTGGGAAAGCGCAGCACAATCCGTCCCAGCGGGTTGCGCGGCCCGGCGCCCTGGCGCAGCAGGATGTTGCCGGGGCGTGCCCAGTCGACCTGGTCCGGCGATAACGGGCGGCCTTCGCTGTCGAGCACTTGCAGGTTTTGCTGGCGCAGGTATTCGGGGTTCAGGCGGATCGCCGGCAGCTTGTCTTCGCGCAGGATGGTGGGTGGGATGGTCCAGGTGGGGTTGAGGGTCAGGCGGGTGATACGCGATTTGAGCAGCGGCGTCTGGCGGTCGGCACGCCCCACTTGCAGGCGGGTTTGCCACACCGGCACGCCGCCCTGGTAGACACTCAGTTGCGCCGAGGCCACGTTGACCAGTACGCCATCGGGCTCCAGATCGCGGGACAACCAGCGAAAACGCTCAAGGTTGATGCGCAGCTGTTCACGGCGCATCGCCGGGCTGATGTTGAGTTCAGTGACGGTGCCCGGGCCGATCACGCCGTCATCTTGCAACGAATGGCTGTGCTGGAAGCTTTTGACGGCCTTGACCAGCTCTCCCTGGTATTGGCTGCCCGTCGGCACGCTGGCCAGGTAACCGCCGCCCACCAGGCGCCGCGCCAGTTCCGGCACGCGCGCGTCTTCCATGCCTGGGCGCAACAACGGCCCGCCAGCCACCGCGTCCCACTGGGGCAACGGTTGCTGGCGCAGGCTGGCGTAGGCGTTGCGCAAGCTGCGGTACAACGGCGCGCTCGGGCGGGCCTGGTCAAACGCCCGGGCCAGGTCCTGCATGCCGGTGGCGGCCAGCGCCAGTACTTGGGTGTCGGGGTCTTGTTCGGGCGGTTGAGCGCGCCACAAGGGCTCGAAACGCGACTGTTGCAGGCGACCAAAATGCAGGTCGTGCAGCGCTTGGAGGTACTGCTGGCTGGTGGCGATGTCCTCGCACAGCACGTTACCCGAGGCATTGGCGGTGGGCAGGCCGTAGTGGCTGGGGTCCAGGCCATCGTCGGCCAACAGGTTCAATTGCGCTTGCAACGGCGCCAAACCGTCTACGCTGGACCACAGCGCCACGTTGCCCTGCTGCTGGTAAAACGCTTGCAGGCGCACCTGTGCGGGGGCGTCGATCTGCCCGGCCAGGCCCGGGCAAACGCTGGGTAATTGCGTCAAGGCCAACTGTACCGGGGCCAGCGACACCACCAGCGGGTCATCGGCCCTCGCGACCAGTGGCGCCACCAACAGGCAAATGCTCAAGTAACATGCGTGTTTTTTGAACAATCGCTTAGCTCCTATCCACGGCGGAGATGCCCTGTACATGCTCAAACTTTGCTACCGCACCGGCTTGATCATCGCAACCTTGGCCGCGTTGAGCACGGTTGCACGGGCTGACACGGTTAAACCCCTCACTCTGTATAGCAGCCTCGCCGTTGCCGCTCCAGAACTCAACCCCGAAGTCCTCAAACGCGCCCTGAGCGCCATGCAATGTGCGGTGGGCAGCGGCCTGGAACGCTCCGAACGGCTGGCCGTCATTGATTATTCCCAGCCCTCGACCGCCCGTCGCCTGTGGATCTTCGACCTGCGCAAAAAGACCCTGGTGTTGCGCGACCTGGTGGCCCACGGGCAAAAGTCCGGGGAAAACTTCGCCACGCAGTTCTCCAACCGTGAGGGCAGCTACCAGTCCAGCCTGGGGTTGTTTCGCACCCAGGAAAGCTACGAAGGCGCCCATGGCTACTCGTTGCGCATGGACGGCCTGGAGCCGGGTTTCAACGACCGGGCACGCGAACGCGCCCTCGTGATTCATGCCGCCGACTACGTCAGCCCATTGTGGAGCAAGCGCGAAGGCCGCATCGGCCGCAGCCAGGGCTGCCCGGCGGTGCGCCCGCAAGTGGCGCGTCAGGTGGTGGACAAACTCAAGGATGGCCAGTTCATGTTTTCCTGGTACCCGGACCAGCGCTGGCTCAAGTCCTCGACCTACCTGAACTGCAAACCCCGACAGTTCGCCAGCAACGGGGCCGTCAAAGGCGGCTGAGGCTTGCTACCATGGGGCTCGCGCCACCGGGAACTTCACCGTGTTCCCGGGCCTGACGAGAGAGAACCTGACATGCTTCTACACACGTCCACCTGGATCGAGATCGGACAGTTCCTGGAACGCAGCCGCAGCATTGTGATCCCCATTGGCTCCAACGAGCAGCACGGCCCCACCGGCCTGTTGGGCACCGACTGGATGTGCCCGGAAATCATCGCCCACGAGGCACAGAAACACGCTGACATCCTGGTCGGCCCCACCTTCAATATCGGTATGGCCCAGCACCACCTGGGGTTTGCCGGCACCATTTCGCTGCGCCCGTCCACATTTATCGCGGCCATCGGCGATTGGGTGCGTTCACTGGCCGGGCATGGTTTCGAGAAGATCCTGTTTCTCAACGGCCACGGCGGCAATATCGCATCGATTGAAGCGGCGTTTTCCGAGCTGTACGCCGAGGCCAGCTTTAGCGGCCGGGCAGCGGGTTATGCGTTGAAGTTGTGCAACTGGTGGGACCTGGAAGGCGTAGGCGAACTGGCCAACCGGCAGTTCCCTACCGGCCATGGCAGCCATGCCACGCCGTCGGAGATTGCGGTGACGCAATGGGCTTACCCGCACACGATCAAATCCGCCGACTACGCGCCAAAAATCGCCAACACCGGGCCGATTCGCGAAGCACAGGACTTTCGCGCACGTTTCCCCGACGGCCGCATGGGCTCGGACCCAGCCCAGGCCACCGCAGAAAAAGGCGGTGAACTGGTAGCGTTGGCCGCCAAGGGGCTGGTCAACGCGCTTGGCAGTTTCAGCCAGGAACCCAAGCCGGTTTAAAGGCAGTCTTGCGCCACTTGCTCAAAGCGCGAGGCCATGAGGGTGGAGGCCAGCGGCTTGCGCTCGTACAGGAATACCTTGCCGCCGTCCTGGGACTTGTAGACTTCCAGAATATTGTCGGCGGCAATCTTGCTGGTCACCACGATACGGGCGTGCCGCGAGTTTTGCGTCACCGTGGAGGCCAAGCCGTGTTTTTCGAACTTGGGCACGACACATTGCACATAGGCTTCGGGCAGCTTGCTGGTTTGCAAGGTCGCCGTAGGGGCATTCGGGGCGGAAGCACAGCCCGCCAACAGCAATGACGCAACGGCCAAGGCCTGTACAAACATGGGACGCATATAAAATCCTGAGAATTAAAAACCGCGAGGTTGGTTTTAACCGGCAGCCACCAGCGCCTTGAGCGAGGAGTCGAACTGCCTTAATGCATTAAGTTGTATGTCACGTTGCTGCTCGATACCGGCCGCAATCTCGGGCGCCGCCTTGCCATGCACCCACACCGATGGCAGTTGTTGCTCCACCGCACCTTCGGCCTTGGCAATGTAGTGCAGGTCGGCATCGTAGAACCGTGCCACGAACCGCGCCTGCACCTGGGTGTTGCGTTGGGTCAGCAACTGATTGTGGGTGTCGAGCATCACCACCACGTCAGGGTGGGCCTGCACCAGCGCGTCCAGCGAATCATAGACAGTCACAGAGACAAACGTTCCCTGCAACGAACTCAACAACCAATCGATGGCCAGCTGCGGGTCGGAGCTGTCGACGAATGCCTGGCGGATCCGGCCATCCAGCGCACCCTTGGCGCCGTGGGTGGCCATGGCGTGGTAGCGCTCGAGGTACTGCAGGTTGTCCAGCGTGTTGTCGGTGTACAACACACCCACTGACTGCGCGTTTTGCAGCGACGTCACACTGGGCGTGATGGGCGACAGGTGCACCGCTCGTCCGTCATCGGCATAAACCGGGGCGATCGTACTGGCCAACATCACGGCTATCAAGACCAACTGGGCAAAAGACCTCATCGCGCAACTCCTTGAGCGGCTTCTTCGATGGGGCGATTTTCCGCCTTTTGCAGCAAAACAGAACTTGCGATGCGTGATGGTGACTATTATCTGAAGCGATAGTAAAACGCCGTGTACCCGCTGCAAATGATAAGGACTGCCGATGAAACCCCACCAGAAAACCTTCGACCGCATCCGCGAAGCCGTCCTGCCGGAGTTTCGCGAACGGGTTGCCGACTACTTGATTGACTACGAAGACGTGCTGCTGGACGAGGCCGCAGGGCCCGACCAGGTCTGCGCCACCGCCCACCAACTGCGCGGTTACCTGCGCGGCCTGAACACCACCCGGGTGCTGGGCATGGCCGACTGGGAAGACCTCGACCGCAGGCTTCAGCGAATATCCACCCGGTAATGAAAGTGCCCGGCATTGCCGCAGGAGTGCCGCCACTCCAGCGGCTGCCCGGCGTAGTCACGGGCCAGGCGCTCGATCACCACCGTCACGCTGCCGGCCGGTATCTGCAACACCTGGGCATCCGCTTCGCTGGCGGGCACGGCCATGAGGGTTTCCTCGGCCGACGCCACCACTTGGCGGCACACCGTTTCGTACAGCGGGTACAGCAACAGGCACGGTGGGCTCAAGTCCAGTGCCAGCAGCGGTTGGAACCGGGCCTGCGGTAACCAGATCTGTTCGGTCAACACCGGTTGCGCCCCTACGCGGCGCACCCGCTCGATGCGAATCACTAACGCCTCCGGCGCCAGCCCCAGGGCCTGGGCCACGGCAACGGGTGCGGGCATCGATTCGACGGACTGGATGCAACTTTCCAGCGCCAGGCGCTCGCCGTCCGGCCCCTCAAAGCGGAAGAAGCGCGACAACGACGTTTTGAACTGCGGGCGTCGCACAAACGTTCCGCGCCCCTGCTGGCGCTCCAGAATCCCTTCCCCCACCAACGCCTCGACGGCCTTGCGCACAGTGCCGGTAGACAGCTCGTACTCACTCGACAACACCGCCTCCGGTGGGATGGCTTCACCGGGGCCCCAGCGAAGGCTGGCGATCTGCTCGACCAAGTGGTCACGCAGGCGTTGGTACAACGGCAAACGCACATCGCTGGACAGGGTATTCATGGGCGGGGTCCACAGGGGGGGGGAACGCCACACTACGAGATCGCGCCGCGCAAATGAAATGCAGGGTTTTCATGGGGGCATTCCCGGCAGGAATACCAGCGCGCGCGTGGCGGTCATGGATGCGTCGAGCCGAGCGGCCGGGCCTTGCACATTTCATCCTGGCGACGAGCAGAACCTATACACTGCGCCTGTGTTTCTGAATGTTTCAGAACCGGGAGCCGGTGCAATTCCGGAATGAGCGCGCCACTGCACACAGGTACTGTTGATGATCCTACGCCTTGCCCAGATTTTCAGTGACTCCAACACCCACGTACGGGCCAAGTTGTTTGGCATATACGGCGTGTTGATCGGTATCAACGTAGCGGCCTGGCTCTGGGCATTGGTGGCGTTTCATGATCATCCCGTGCTGCTCGGCACTGCCTTGCTGGCCTATGGGTTTGGCCTGCGCCATGCGGTGGACGCCGACCATATCGCGGCCATCGACAACGTCACGCGCAAACTGATGCAGGAAAAAAAGCGCCCGGTCGCGGTGGGCTTCTTTTTCTCCCTGGGGCACTCCTCGGTGGTGGTGCTGGCCTCGGTGGGCGTCGCCTTCGCCACGGCGGCGATGCAGGACCATTTTGAAGGCTTCAAAGCCGTTGGCGGGGTGATCGGCACGTCGGTGTCGGCCTCGTTCCTGCTGGTGATCGCCTTGATGAACCTGGTGATCCTGCACTCGATCTACAAAGCCTGGCGCCATGTGCGCGCAGGCGGCGCGTATGTCGATGACGACTTCGACCTGCTGCTGGCCGACCGGGGGTTGATGGCGCGGTTTTTCCGCCCGCTGTTTCGCTTGATCACCCGCAGCTGGCACATGTACCCGCTGGGTTTCCTGTTCGGCCTGGGGTTTGACACCGCCACTGAAGTGGGCCTGCTGGGCATCTCTGCCAGCCAGGCGTCTGACGGCCTGTCGCCGTGGGCCATCATGGTGTTCCCGCTGCTGTTCAGCGCGGGCATGTCGCTGGTCGACACCCTCGACGGGCACCTGATGCTGGGCGCTTATGGCTGGGCGTACATGAAGCCGATCCGCAAGATCTATTACAACATGACCATCACGCTGGTGTCGGTGGTGGTCGCGGTGGTGATCGGCAGTATCGAGGCGCTGGGCCTGGTGGTCGACAAGCTCGACCTGCAGGGCGAGTTCTGGAGTTTCATCGGTGCGCTCAACGACAGCTTCGGCATGTTGGGCTACATCATCATCGGCATCTTCGCCGTCAGCTGGGCGCTTTCGGCGCTGCTGTACCGCCTGAAAAACTTCGACGGGATCGAGGTCAACCGCACACCGGCCTGACCCCGCCCCCAGGGGGAGCGAGCCCGCTCCCCTCTTCTCTCACCGCATCAAAGCCCCGCCACGTCCGCCTTGCTGCTGGCCACACGCTCCCCCACCGGCTGGCCCTTGAGGAAGTCGGTCACCAGGGTATTGAACGCCTGCGGTGCCTGCAAAAACGCAAAGTGACTGGTGCCCGGGATAAACGCCAGCGAGGCATTTGGAATGGCCTTGGCCATGTAGCGCGTGTGTTCCGGGCGGACGGCTTCGTCATGATCGCCATCGAGCACCAGCACCGGCGCCTTGATGGTGCGCAGTTGCGCCGGGGTCCAGTCTGGTTGCGTGCTGTACATCCGCGTCAGTTGGGCATTGAGGTTGTCAAAGCCCTTGGGCGTCGGCGACAACCGCGCGTATTCCTGCGGCGCACGCTTGAGCATCTCGCCAAAGGCCGGTTTTTTATCGGCGTCGGGAAAGGCGCCTGTGGTGTCGACGTTGGCACCAAAGGCCACCACCCGCCCGACGTTCTCCGGGTAGCGCATCGCCAGGTCCAGCGCGGTGATCCCGCCGTCGCTCCAGCCCAAAAAATCGGCCTTGGCCACGCCCAGCTTGGCCATCAACGCCGCCACGTCATTGGCGAACAGGTCATACCCCAACGGTTGATCGCCCTGGCTGCTGCGGCCGTGCCCACGGGTGTCCACCGAAATGACCTTGTAGTGCTTGGCCAGCAGTTGCACCTGGTTGGCCAGGTAGTCGGAGTTGGCCGGGCCGCCGTGCAACACCACCAGCGGCGCGCCTTGGCCGGTGATCGAATACGCCAGCTGAATGCCGTTGATGTCGGCGGTCTGGAAGGTGGCCGAATTGACCGGTGTCGGCGGCAACACCTCCCACGGTTTATCGGCGGCAAACGCCGAGCCGCCCAAGGACAAGCCCGCCAGCAAGCTCAACGACAGCAGGGAGGTTTTTTTTACGCCAAACAGTGAATAGCTCATGAGAAGACCCTAACGAGAGAAATGACAGCACCGACCACACATGGACCGTGCGCTATCAAGACGCTCGAGGGCGCGATCTATTCCTTCAGGGTTTTTGCCGCGATCAAAAATCCACCGTCGCCGACAGTTTCAGTGTGCGCGGCTCGCCTTGGGTCAGGTAGTTATTGGCGGTCGAGGCCGCAGCCCAATACGCCTTGTTCGCTACGTTTTCCACGTTGGCGCGCAGGGTGATGACCTTGTCATCGGCCTTGAAGCCATAACGTGCCCCGAGGTCGACCCGGGTCCAGGCCGGGATGCTCAAGGTGTTGGCGCTGTTGACGTACTCACCGCCGGTGCGCAGCATCCGTGCACTGACCGCCGCGCCTTGCAACCCGGGCACGTCCCAGTCCGCCCCCAGGTTGTACTGGAAACGCGGCACGCCCGGCGCACGGTTGCCGTCGGTGGCGCCGTTGGAGGTGTTGCGTTGCTCGGTGTCCATCCAGGTCGCCCCGGCCAACAGGCGCAGGCCGTCCACCGGCGCGCCAAACACGTTCAGTTCTACGCCTTTGTTGATCTGCTCGCCGTCGACGGTGAACGTGTCCAGCCGGTTGCCCGGCAAACGCGTGGTGGCGTTGTTGGGCTGCTCGATACGGTACACACCGAGCGTGGCGCCGTAGGTGTCCCAGTCCAGCTTCACCCCGGCCTCGGTCTGTTTGCTGCGCTTGGGCGGGAACACTGCGCCGGGGTTGGTCACGTTGGTCAACGGCGCCGTCGGGCCCTGGGCCAGGCCTTCGATGCGGTTGGCGTAGAACGACACATGCTCCCAGGGCTTGATCACCAGGCCATAGACCGGCGTGGTAATGGCTTCGGAATACGGCGTCCCGCGCACGCCCGAGGCGGTGTTCCAACTGTCGACCTCGATCGACTGGCGGCGCACACCCAGGGTCAGCAACACCCGGTCGTCAATAAAACCCAGGGTGTCGGACACCGCCGCGCTCTTGATGCGGTTTTTGCCCACCACGCGTGGGTCGTGGAGATCGCTGCCAAAATACGTCTTGGTGGGGCGCGGTGTTTGCGTGGGGTTGTAGAGGTTGCCCGGCTGACGGTCCGCCACCAGGATCGCCTCGTACGCCGAACGCTGCTCGCCCCAGATGCCCGACAACCCCAGGTTCATCTGGTGGGTCACAGGCCCCGTGTCGAAATGCCCGTTGAGGCCTGCCATCGCGCTGGTGTTGTCTTCATCGTGAGGCGAGTACAAGAACCCCACCTTGGCGCTGCCATCGTTGCCCACGTACAGCGAGGAATACTGGCCGTTCTCGCGGGTGTGCTTGGCGCCGCCACCGGCATAGGCGGTCCAGTGGTCGTTCAGGTCATATTCGGCGTTGATCATGCCGTAGGTGTCTTCGAGCTGCGACCAGCTCCAGTCCTGCGCATAGTTGTGCGTGGCCGACGGCGCATGCGGCACGTGGGTGCCATTCGGGTAGACCACCGAGCGGCCATTGTTGATGCGCTCTTTCTGGTAGCCAAGGTCGGTGGAAACCCGCAGGCGGTCGCCGCGGTAGTCCAGGGCGATGGCGATCAGTTGCGAGCTTTTGTGCTCATCGTCCACCGCCGTGTCGCCGCCATGCCGGGCCAGGTTGATGCGCGCGCCAAAGCGGTTGTCTTCGCCAAAACGCCGGCCCAGGTCCAGGTGGCCGCCCGCCTGGCTGTCGCTGGCGTAGTCCAGAGTGGCGCTGCGGGTGGGCGTGTCTTCGGCGCGCTTGGGCACCAGGTTCACACTGCCGCCAATGCCACTGCCCGAAGGCGCAACGCCGTTGACGAAGGCGTTGGGCCCCTTGAACAGCTCGACCCGCTCCAGCGCTTCGGTGGTGATGATCTGCCGGGGCAGTACGCCGTACAGGCCGTTGAAGGCGATGTCGTCGGTGTTCAAGGGCAAGCCGCGAATGGTGAACACTTGGGAGAAGTTGCCAAACCCCGCCGACTGGCGCACCGAGGCATCGTTGAGCAACACGTCGCCCACGGTGCGCGCCTGTTGGTCGGCGATGGTCTTGGCGGTGTAGCTGACCACGCTGAACGGCACCTCGTTGATCGAGCGAGTGCCCAACACCCCCAGACGCGCCGAGCGCGCCACCTGGCCACCGCCATAGGTGTCGGCCTGCGCCCCGCTCGCCTCGCCGCTGATGGTGGTGGCGCCCAGTTGCAGCGCGTCCCCACTGGCCTCGGGCACCACGGTGTAACCCATTGAAGCGGTGCCTTGCAGGGTGTAGCCGCTGCCCTGCAACAAGCGGGCAAACCCCGACGGCACGCTGAAACTGCCTTGCAGCCCCGGGCTTTGCTGGTTGTTGAGCAAACTGGAATCAAACGACAGCCCCACCCCCGACAACGCCGCGAACTGCGCCAGCACATTGCCCAACGGCCCCGGCGCCAGGGTGTAGCTGCGTACGGCACTGCTTTGCGCCGCGTCTGCCGCCTGGGTGTTTTGCAACGGCGCAAGGGCGGCCAGGGCGACGGCCAGGCTGAGCGCCTTCAAGGGACGGTACGGGAGCGGTCGGGAGGTCATCGGGGGTTCCTGTCGGCGCAGAGAAGTGTGGGGGTTTGCCCTACACCGCACGATCACGAAAAAGGTATCAGCCGCGATCAAAAAAAATACGCTCAGCGCGGCTCGACCGTTACCCAGTAGCCGGTCAGGCGGCTGACCGTCACCGGCAAGGTGTCTTGCAACAGGCGCAGGCTGGCGTCGGTATCGCGCAGGGAAAACGCCCCGGACACGGTCAGGCCCGCCACCGCGTGATGGCAGCGCAGCACGCCTGCGCGGTAGCGCGCCAGCTCGCTCAACAGGTCGGCCAGGCGCATGTGCTGGGCGAGCAGCATGCCGTTCTCCCAGGTCAGCGCACCGACCGCCAGCGGCTCGACCGCCTCCACAGCGCCTTGGCCAAACGCGCCCTGCTCGCCCGCCTGGACGATGGCCCCCTGGCTGGCATGCTCGGGCATCAATTGCACCGCGCCTTCTGTTACGGCCACCCGGCTGTACTGCTCGCCGACGCGCACACTGAACCGCGTCCCCAATGCCTGGGCGGTGCCGTGCCGGGTGTGCACCACAAACGGACGATGGCCGGGTTGTGGGTCTTTGGCCGTGGTGATCAGCACTTCGCCCTGGATCAGCTCAAGGCGCCGCAGTTGCTCGCTGAACACGATGTTCAGTGAGCTGTGGGTGTTGAGTAGCACGCGGGTGCCGTCGGGCAAGGTGAGGGTCTTTTGCTCGCCGATGGCGGTGTGTTGGTCGGCGCTCCATTGCTGCCACGGCAACTGGCGGTACGCCAGCCACGTCGCGGGGCCTGCGGCCAGCAGCAACCCCAGCGCCTGGCGGCGGCCAAGGGGCTTCTTGCGGTTGAGGCGTTTGAGCGTGTCGCCCGCAATGGCAGCCGGCACGCTGTCAAAATCCCCCAGAATCGCCTGTGCCCGCTGCCACGCCTGCGCGTGCTGGACGCTGCGGCCTTGCCACTGGGCCAGGGCGCCGCGGTCTTCGTCGGTGGCGCTGCCGGACTGCAACTGCACCATCCAGTCGGCGGCTTCGCCCAAAATGAGCGGGTCGATGGGCGGGTTCATGCCACGCTCAAGCAGGCCAGGAATGCCTCGCGCATGTAGCGCTTCACCGAAATCAGCGACACCCCCAGCGCCTGGGCGATCTGCGGGTACGTCAGGCCGTCGATCTGGGACAGCAAAAACGCCTGGCGGGTTTTTTCCGGCAAGTCGCGCAGCATGGCTTCGATACGGTACAGCGCTTCCAGGATCAGCCAGCGGGTTTCCGGCGACGGGACCTGTGGCTCAGGCAAGTGGGCGATGGTGTGCAAGTACGCCCGCTCCACGTCCTGGCGGCGCCAGCGGTCGATCATCAGCCCTTTGGCGATATGGGTCAGCAGCGCTCGCGGCTCGGCCCCCAAACTGGCGGTGCCCGGGCGGGTGAGCAAGCGCATGAAGGTGTCGTGGGCCAGGTCTGCGGCATCACTGGCATTGCCCAACTTGCGATCCAGCCAGCGGTGCAGCCAGCTGTGGTGTTCGCAGTACAGGTCCTGGATGTGCGGATGAACGGGAGACGACATGCCAATCACCGGGGGCGCCGGGTGATGAGCCCAAGCAGTAATTAAGAATTGATCGCATTCTAATCTGCTGGGGTTGTAACTGGCAATTTCATCTCGGGAGCGGGCGGACTCAGTGTTTGTAATCGGTGTCGGTGCGTTCCAACTGCCGAATCAGCGCGTTCCAGTGCCGCGCCACGCCGGGCCCGTCACCGGCCTTGAACACCTCGGCTTGTTTTTCCACCTTGGCCACCACCTCGGCAGGCGGGAAAATCAGCTGGTCGTTGCCGCCCGCCTGCGCCGCGATCTGAATGTTGCAGGCCCGCTCCAGCCCCTGCAACAGCATGAACGCGTGCTCCACGCTCACCCCGGCCGTCAGCAGCCCGTGGTTACGCAAGATCATCACGCTCTTGTCGCCCAGGTCCGCGATCAGCCGCTCGCGCTCGTCCAGGTCCAGGGCCACGCCTTCGTAGCCGTGATAAGCCACGCGCCCGGAAAACCCGAGGGCATGCTGGGAAATCGGCAACAAACCACCCTGCTGCGCCGACACCGCAATGCCGTCGCAGGTGTGGGTGTGCAACACCGCTTGCAGGTCAGGGCGGGCGCCGTGGATTGCGCTGTGGATCACATAACCTGCGTAGTTGATGCCAAGGCCGGTAGGGTCGTCGACGAGCGTGCCGTCGATGTCGACCTTGACCAGGTTGGACGCGCTGATTTCATCGAACAGCAAGCCAAACGCGTTGATCAGAAAGTGCTCGTCGGGCCCCGGCACACGGGCCGAAAAATGCGTGTAGATGTGATCGGTCCACTTGTGCAGCGCCGCCAGCCGATACGCCGCTGCAAGCTTGACGCGCACCTCCCACTCTTCGGGCGTCACGCGCAGGCGCACGGGGCTGGAGACGCTGGGTAATGCACTGACGCTGCTCATGGCAAGACTTCCTGTAGGGCCTTAAGGACTACGGGCAAGCCTAGGGGATAGAGCAAAATAATAAAAAGCACATTTTAATCTAAGCTAATTATTATTATTTTTTATATTCACCCCACCTTCAGGCGGCATCACGCGCCGTGTGCAAAGCGCCCGCCACCCGTTTGCCAAAGGCCTCCACCGGCGCTTGCAGGTTGCCCAGAAAGTGCGGGTAGATGAGCCACAAGTCCATCACCGGCTTGAAGTCCTTCAGCGGCATGACCGCCAGTTGCGCGCGATGGGCACTGCGTTCCAGCAACGGACGCGGCACCAGGCCAAGGCCCAGGCCGTCTGCCACCAGGCCCAGTTGCAACTCGGTGCCAAAGGTTTCCAGGTTGACCTGCAGCGCCAGGCCCTGGTCCGACAAGGTCCGGTGCAACCCCGCTCGAAACCCGCAGCCGTCGGGGTTGAGCACCCAGCCGTTCTGGTACACGTCCGCCAGCTTGCACGCGCGCGCGGGCACCTGCGACAGGGCGCAGACCACCACCAGTTCCATCTTGCCGATGGACTGGCCCACGATGTTGTCGGGAAACACCTTGCCCGCCGGAAACAACGCGGCGGCGGCGTCCAGCTCGCCGCGTTCGATCTTGCCCACCAACTGGCTGCCCCAGCCGGTGGCGACCTGGGCCTGCAACTCGGGGTAGTCGTTGCGTAGGTGCTTGAGCGCGTCCAGCAGCACCACATCACCCAGGCTCTGCGGCACGCCCAGGCGCAACAGGCCGGTGGGCGGTGCGTCGGTGGCGACCAGTTCACGCAGCGCGTCCATTTCCCTCAGGATCAACCGGCACTGTTCATACACCCGGGTGCCGATCAACGTCGGCTTGAGCGGTTTGGTGTTGCGGTCGAACAACGCCACACCCAAGGCCTGCTCGAAGTTCTGCACGCGGCGGGTAATGGCCGGCTGGGTCAGTTGCAGCGACTCGGCGGCATGGCTGATGGACTGGCAACGAATCACTTCGACAAAGGCATCGATATCGTCAATTTTCATTTGGGCTGCACATAGAGACGCGTCGTTAAAATGTGCAAAAAGCATAGTTCCATTGCTGGCGCCTGAATAGAGCGGCAGCCGATCAATAACGTCTAACCCTAGTCAAACCGGTTCTAAATTCCTTTCAGCTATAACCTAATCATTAAAAAATAGCATATTAAAGCCAATCATTATGCTTAGATAAAACCCTCCCCACAGACCGGAACGGTTATGACCCAGGCCCGACACCCCGAGCGACTCAGAGCCTTCATAGGCGCCCTGGCCGAATTGATCGACGGCAACCCACGCGAAGGCGATGTGCTGCATCGCGGCGGCAAACTGCTCGCCCAACTGGTGAGCCATGACGACTGGCTGCCGGACGAATTCGCCCAGGCCAGCCCCGAGCGCTACCAGCAATACCTGCTGCACGCCGACTCGCGCCAACGCTTCAGCATCGTCAGTTTTGTATGGGGCCCCGGGCAACGCACGCCGATCCACGACCATCGGGTCTGGGGGCTGATCGGCATGCTGCGCGGCGCGGAGTATTCCCAAGGGTTCGTGCGGGCCGCCGAGGGCCACCTGGTGCCCGAGGGCAAAGCCATCCGGCTTGAACCGGGCCAGGTCGAGGCTGTGTCGCCCAAGATCGGTGACATCCATCAGGTCAGCAACGCGTTCAGCGACCAGGTGTCGGTGAGCATTCATGTGTACGGCGCCAATATCGGCGCGGTGCACCGTGCCGTGTACCAGCCGGACGGCAGCGAAAAGCTGTTTATCTCCGGTTATTCCAATGCCTTTCTCCCAAACATCTGGGACCTGTCCAAAGAAAAGAGCCCTGCCCTATGAGCCTTGTACCCACCCGTTCTTTCGCGCAGATTCGCCAGGCCCTGCTGGACCGTGAAGAGGTCGCCCTCGTGGATGTGCGCGAAGAGGCGCCGTTTGCCGAGTCTCACCCGCTGTTCGCCGCCAACATCCCGCTGTCCAAGCTGGAACTGGAGGTGTATGCGCGCATTCCCCGGCGTGACACCGCCCTCACCGTCTACGACAACGGCGAAGGCCTGGCGAGCATCGCCGCCGAACGTTTGCAGCAACTGGGCTACACCCAGGTGAGTCGCCTGGAAGGTGGCCTGGACGGTTGGCGCCAGGCGGGCGGTGAGCTGTTCATCGACGTCAACGTGCCCAGCAAGGCCTTTGGCGAACTGGTGGAAAGCCTGCGCCACACGCCCTCCCTCGCTGCCGAAGAGGTGCAGGCCCTGCTCGACGCCGAGGCCGACGTGGTGGTGCTCGACGCCCGCCGCTTCGACGAATACCAGACCATGAGCATCCCCACCGGCATCAGCGTGCCCGGCGCCGAACTGGTGCTGCGCGCCCGCGAGCTGGCGCCGGACCCGGCCACCCGCATCATCGTCAATTGCGCCGGGCGCACCCGCAGCATCATTGGCACTCAATCGCTGATCAACGCCGGTATCGCCAACCCGGTGTCGGCGCTGCGCAACGGCACCATCGGCTGGACCCTGGCCGGGCAAACCCTGCAACACGGCCAGTCGCGGCGCTTTGCCCCCACGCCCGAAGCACACCGGCAACTCGCCGACCGGCAAGCGCGCAACGTGGCCGACCGGGCCCGCGTGGGCCGCGCCACCCTCGCCGACCTGCACGGCTGGCAACAGGAACCGTCGCGCACCACTTACCTGTTCGATGTCCGCACCCTGGAAGAATTCGACGCCGGTCACCTGCCCGGCTCACGCGCCACGCCCGGCGGCCAGCTGGTGCAGGAAACCGACCACGTTGCCAGCGTACGCGGCGCGCGCCTGGTGCTGGTGGACGATGACGGCGTACGCGCCAACATGTCCGCCTCATGGCTCGCGCAGTTGGGCTGGGACGTGCACGTGCTGGACGACCTGCAACCGGCACACTTCAGCGAACGCGGCCCGTGGCAAGCCCCGGTGCCCGCGCCTCAACAGGCCGAACTCGTCAGCCCGCACACCCTGGCCCAATGGCTGACCCAGGGCGATACCGCCGTGCTGGATTTCACCGCCAGCGCCAACTACGTCAAACGTCATATCCCCGGCGCCTGGTGGGCCTTGCGCGCACAACTGCCCCAGGCCCTGGCGGTGATTCCCGCCGCGCAGCGCTACGTGCTGACCTGCGGCAGCAGCCAACTGGCCCGGCTGGCAGTGGCCGAGGTGGCGGCGCTCACCGGCAAGCCGGTGTTCTTGCTGCAAGACGGCACCGCGGGCTGGATCGCCGCGCAGCTGCCGCTGGAGGAAGGCGAAAGCCACCTGGCCTCGCCGCGTATCGACCGTTACCGCCGCCCTTACGAGGGCACCGACAACCCACGGGAAGCCATGCAGGCGTACCTGGACTGGGAGTTCGGGCTGGTGGCGCAACTGGCACGCGACGCAACCCATGGGTTTTACGTGATCTGACGCCCACCGTTACCCGCTCACCGACCCCTTCTCCAGGCGGAGGTACTCACCCCCTTGTCCACCCGCCTGGAGCCTGCACCCCATGGTTTTTGCCACCTCCCTCAAACACCTCTTGCTCAGCGGCGCCCTCGCCCTGGGCCTGGTCACCCCTGCCTTCGCCGCCGACCTGCAACCGCTGCGCGTGGCCAATCAGAAATCCACCATCAAGGCGCTGCTGGAAGTCGCCGGTGAATTAAAAGACGTGCCCTACCCCATCCAGTGGTCCGAGTTCCCCGCCGCCGCGCCCTTGGGCGAAGCGCTCAACGCAGGCGCCGTGGACATCGGCGCCCTGGGTGACGCGCCGTATGTGTTCGCCCTCGGTGCCGGAGCGCCGCTCAAGGTGGTCAGCATCATTCACGCCCAAGGGCGCAACACCACGGCGATTTTGGTGCCCAAGGACTCGCCGATCAAAACCGTGGCCGACCTCAAGGGCAAACGCATCGTCACCACCCGGGGCTCCATCGGCCACTTCCTGGCGATCAAGGCCCTGCGCAGCGTGGGCCTGAGCACCGCCGACGTGCAGTTTATCTTCCTGCTGCCCAGCGAATCGCGCCTGGTACTGGACAACGGCACCGCCGACGCCTGGTCGACCTGGGACCCGTACACCACCGTCGTCACTTCGCAAAGCCAGGCCCGGGTGCTCGCCAGCGGCAACCATTTGCTGAGCAACCACCTGTACTTCGCGGCCACCAGCAAGGCCATCGCCGACAAGCGCCCGCAACTCGAAGACTTTATTGCCCGGGTCGACCGCGCCTACCGCTGGAGCAACGCGCACCCCAACGAATTTGCCGCCGCCAACGCCCGCATCACCGGCCTGCCGCTGGAGGTGCATGTGGCCGTGGCCAACGCCACCCACATGCAGTCGGTGGCGATTGACGAGGCGGTGATCCGCGGCCTGCAAGCCACGGCCGACATTTACCAGCAAGAAGGCCTGCTGACCCGACACATCGATGCCGCCACCGGTTTCGACGCCAGCTTCAACGCCAAACGTGCGCCCTTCACCCAGGTTTCCAGCCAGTAATGGAGTCAGATCATGAGTAAACGCCCACTCAAACTCGGTGCCATGGTGCATGGCGTCGGCCACGGCTGGGGCGAATGGCGCCACCCGCAGGCCTTGCCGAATGCCAGCGTCAATTTCGGGTTCTATCGGCACCAGACGCAATTGGCCGAGCAGGCCAAGTTCGACTTTGTGTTCATCGCCGACAGCCTGCACATCCACCCCAAATCCAGCCCCCATTACCTCAACCGTTTTGAGCCGCTGACGCTGTTGTCCGCCCTCGCCGCGCTGACGTCGCACATCGGCCTGGTGGCCACCGTGACCGTGAGCTACACCGAACCGTTCCAGGTGGCCCGCCAGTTGGCGTCCCTGGACCACCTCAGCGGCGGTCGCGCCGGCTGGAATGTGGTCACCTCCTGGCTCAGCGGCACCGCCGACAACTTCAGCAAGGCCGAACACCCGCCGCACGCCGTGCGCTACCGCATCGCCAAGGAACACCTGAACGTGGTCAAGGGCCTGTGGGACTCCTGGGAGGACGACGCCTTTGCCTACAACAAGCAAAGCGGCGAGTTTTTCACCCCTGCCAAACTGCATGCACTGGAGCACAAGGGCGAGTTTTTTTCGGTCAAGGGCCCGCTGAACATCGCCCGCTCACGCCAGGGCCAGCCGGTGATTTTCCAGGCGGGCACCTCGGAGGACGGGCGCCAGTTCGCCGCCGAAAACGCCGACGCGATTTTTGTGCACGCCGAAAACATCGACGCGTCGCGCGCCTACGCACAAGACCTGAAAAACCGCGCCCGACAGGTGGGACGCCATGCCGACGACTTATCGATTTTGCCGGGCATCCGCCCGATTGTCGGGCGCGACGAGGCCGAGGTCGAACGCCGCTACCAGCAGGCGGTTGACCTGGTGTCGATCGAAGACGCGATCGTCGCCCTCGGCCGCCCGTTCAACGACCACGACTTCAGCCGTTACCCGCTGGACGCGCCCTTTCCCGAGTTGGGCGATTTGGGCGCCAACAGTCAAAAAGGCGGTTCCGATCGCATCAAGCAATTGGCCCGCGACGAGGGGCTGACCCTGCGTGAAGTGGCGCTGCGTTTCTCGCGGCCCGGGCGTGATTTTGTCGGCACCCCGGAGCAGGTCGCCGACACGATCCAGACCTGGTTTGAAACCGGCGCCTGCGACGGCTTTATCATCAACTCGGTGCTGCCGGACGGCCTGCAGTACTTCACCGAATACGTGGTGCCGGTGCTGCAACAACGCGGGCTGTTTCGCCGCGAGTACAGCGGCGAAACCCTGCGCGAGCACTTTGACCTACCCGTACCCGCCAACCGCCACAGCACGCCCGACCCCGCGCGCAACGCGGGGTAACAGGCGCGTCAAAGGTGTTCGCGCAAAAACTCGACCAGCGCCTGGATGGGGCGCGAGCTTTGCCGGTGTTGGGGGTACACCGCCGACAACGTCAACGGCTGCGGGGCAAACGCATCCAGCAACGTCACCAGGTGCCCGTCCGTCAACGCCTGCGCCGCAATAAAAGTCGGCAGGTACGCGATGCCCAACCCGGCGATGGCCGCCTCGCGCAGCAACTCGCCATTGTTGGCGCGCATGCGCCCGCTCACCGCGTGAGTGTGCGCCTTGCCCCGGGCCTGAAAGCGCCATTGCACCTGGCGCCCATGGCCGTAGGTGAGGCAGTCATGCTCGGCCAGGTCCTCAGGTTTTTGCGGGGTGCCACGGCGGGCCAGGTAATCCGGACTGGCGCAGTACACCCTGGGGACGCTGGTGATGTGCCGGGCAATCAGGGTCGAGTCTTCCAGGGTGCCGATGCGCAATACCAGGTCGTAGCCTTCGCCGATAAGGTCCACCGGGCGGTCGCTTAAATCGACTTCCACCGAGACGTGCGGGTAGCGGTGCAAGAACTGCGGCAACAAGCTGCCCAGGTGCGCCATGGCAAACGACAGCGGCGCGCTGAGCCGAAGGGTGCCCCGGGGCTCGCTGTTCTGGCCGGCAATGCCCTGCTCCACTTGCTCGACTTCGCCGAGCAGGCGCAAGGCCGATTCATAGTAGCTCTGGCCCAGCGGTGTCACGTCCAGGCGACGCGTGGAGCGGTTGAGCAGGCGCACGCCCAAGCGTGCTTCCAACTGGATGAGGCGGCGGCTGACAAACTGCTTGGACAGGCCCAGTTGCTCGGCGGCAGCGGTAAAGCTGCCAGACTCCATGACCTGGCAAAACAGGCGCATGTCTTCGAAGGGATTCATTGTCACGGCTCGGTGGACATTTCCCGGGTTTATAACGGGTTTGTCCCGGCGGTACAAATCGAATAGCAGATAGGCTGATCGCTCCCACACCCGGGAACGATCAGCCCGGCACTTGCGACGGTCTTACTTGGCCGTGAACGCCGCGTAGCTGTTCATCAAGTTGCGGTAGTTGGGAATGCGCGGCGACAGCAGGTTGGCCAGGCCTTCCATGTCGTTGCGCCAGTCCACCTGCAGCTCGCAGGCCACCGAGAACCAGTTCACCAACTGCGCCCCGGCAGCGGTCATGCGGGCCCAGGCGGCTTGCTGCACGGTTGTGTTGAAGGTGCCCGAGGCGTCGGTCACCACGAAGACGTCAAACCCTTCGGCCAGCGCCGACAGCGTCGGGAAGCTCACGCACACGTCGGTGACGACGCCTGCGATGATCAGTTGCTTGCGGCCAGTGGCTTTCACCGCCTTGACGAAATCTTCGTTGTCCCAGGCGTTGATCTGGCCGGGACGGGCGATGTAGGGCGCGTCCGGGAACAGCGCCTTGAGCTCGGGCACCAGCGGGCCGTTGGGGCCGCTTTCAAAACTGGTGGTGAGGATGGTCGGCAGTTTGAAGAACTTGGCCACATCGGCCAGCGCCAACACGTTGTTCTTGAATTCGTTGGGCGAAAAATCCTGCACCAGCGAGATCAGGCCGGTCTGGTGGTCCACCAGCAGAACCAGTGCATCGTCTTTGTTCAGACGTTTGTACGTCATGGTGTTACTCCTTTTAGGGTTGATTCAAAACGCGAAACACGAGCAGCCAAATGCGCCCCAGAAACCCTGGAAGTCGCTGACCGGCACGTTGGACAGGCGCGCCCGCTCATGGCTGTGGGCATGCACCCCGCACGGGCCCCTGCATTGGTGAACCTGGGCCTGCACCGCCGAGGTCGGGCGCCAGTGGCCCGGCACCTTGACCACCGGCGACCAGTCGGGCAGCACCGGCACGCGGGGCGGTGCGAGGTGGTCGAAATCACCGGCGCCGTACACCACCTTGCCGCCGACCACGGTCAGGACCGACTCGATCCACTTGATGGCCTCTTCATCGACGCTGAAAAAGTCCGCCGACAAGGCCGCCACGTCGGCCAGTTGGCCAACCTTGATCGGGCCCTTCTTGCCCTGCTCGGACGAGAACCAGGCGCTGCCGTGGGTAAACAACTCAAGCGCGGTGAGGCGCGGCAGGCCTTCGGCGTGCAGCTCAAGGCCGCCCACGGTACGCCCGCTGACCATCCAGTACAGTGAAGTCCAGGGGTTATAGCTCGACACGCGCGTAGCGTCGGTGCCCGCGCCCACCGGCACACCCTCGGCCAGCATGCGCTGGATCGGCGGCGTGGCCTGGGCGGCCTTGGCGCCGTAGCGCTCCACGAAATACTCGCCCTGGAACGCCATGCGGTCCTGGATCGCAATACCGCCGCCCAGGGCCCGCACGCGCTCGATGTTCTGGGCGGTGATGGTTTCGGCGTGGTCGAAGAACCACGGCAGGCCGTTGAATGGAATGTCACGGTTGACCTTCTCGAACACGTCGAGCATGCGCGAGATCGACTCGTTGTACGTGGCGTGCAGGCGGAACGGCCAGCGGTGCTCCACCAGGTGGCGCACCACCGGTTCCAGTTCCTGTTCCAGGGTTTGGGGCAGGTCGGGGCGCGGCTCCAGGAAGTCTTCGAAGTCGGCCGCCGAGAACACCAGCATTTCACCGGCCCCGTTGTGGCGCAGAAAGTCGTCGCCCTGGTGCAAGGTGACGCTGGAGGTCCACTGTTTGAAGTCGTTGAGTTCTTCCTTGGGCTTTTGCGTGAACAGGTTGTAGGCGATGCGCACCGTCAGTTGCTGGTCCTTGGCCAACTGCTCGATCACTTGATAGTCGTCGGGGTAGTTCTGGAAACCGCCGCCGGCATCGATGGCGCTGGTGAGGCCCAGGCGGTTGAGTTCACGCATGAACTGGCGCGTGGAATTGACCTGATAGTCCAGCGGTAATTTGGGGCCCTTGGCCAGGGTCGAATACAGAATCATCGCGTTGGGGCGCGCCACCAGCATGCCGGTGGGGTTGCCGTGCTGGTCGCGCACGATTTCGCCGCCGAGCGGGTTCGGCGTGTCCTTGGTGTAACCGGCCACCCGCAACGCGGCGCGGTTGAGCAAGGCGCGGTCGTACAGGTGCAGCACGAACACCGGGGTGTCGGGCGCGGCCTGGTTCAGCTCGTCGAGGGTGGGCAGGCGTTTTTCGGCGAACTGGAATTCGTTCCAGCCGCCCACCACCCGGACCCATTGCGGCGTGGGAGTGCGGTCGGCCTGCTCCTTGAGCAGGCGCAGGGCATCGGCCAGGGACGGCACGCCCTCCCAGCGCAGCTCGAGGTTGTAGTTCAGGCCGCCACGAATCAGGTGCAAGTGGGAGTCGTTGAGGCCGGGGATGAGCGTGCGGCCCTTGAGGTCGATGACCTGGGTGGCGCTGCCGCGCAGGGCCATGGCCTGCGCATCGGTGCCCACCGCCACAAAGCGCCCCTGGTGAATCGCCACGGCGCTGGCTCGCGGGTTTTCACGGTCCACGGTGTGAAATTGGCCATTGAACAGAATCAGGTCGGCATTCATCGGGGCTCCTTACAAGAGCAGGCGTGCAGGTGGAAGGCCAGTGTGCCGTTGCGCCCGGCGGAAAAATTGCACGCATGTGCTCAGCACGACCGATCGCCGCAGCGGTCTACACTGGGGGTTCGACCACCGGCAAGGTATGCTCGACCCCGCGCCCTCTGACCACGGACACTCATCATGGCCCCTTCTGCACCTGCACCCGGAACCCTGTGCGCCCGCCGCGAACAACAGGCCAAGCAATGGATCCTCACCCACCTGGCCCAGCCGTTGGACGTGAGCGAGCTGGCCCAGGCGTGCGCGCTGTCACGCAGCCATTTTTCCAGGGCGTTCAAGCGCACCACGGGCCTGTCGCCCCAGGAATGGATTCGCCAGCAACGCATCAAGCAGGCCAAGGTGCTCATTGCCGGCTCCACCCTGAGCCTGACCCAAATCAGCCAGGAATGCGGGTTTTGCGACCAGGCGCACTTTTGCCACCTGTTCAACCGCAGCGAGGGGGTCAACCCGCTGGCGTGGCGCAAACATCAACAACGCTACCGGCACCACCTGCGGGCACTACAGACCCTGATCGTCAACCCTGAAGCGACAGTCATTCCTGTTTCGGCTTCTTAATCAACTAAATCTCAACCAGTAACCTTCTTCTCACACCGCAGCCCTGCCCTCGCAGGCCTGCGCTACTTTGAGGAGATTCACCCATGCTGACCCTTCGTAAAGCCTCGGAACGCGGCCACGCCGATCACGGTTGGCTGAAGTCTGCCCACACCTTTTCCTTCGCCAACTACTGGGACCCGCGCGAACAGGGGTTCTCCGACCTGTTGGTGATCAACGACGACCGCGTGGCGGCCGGCAAGGGCTTCGGCCAGCACCCGCACCGGGACATGGAGATTGTCTCCTACGTGCTCGACGGCGCACTGGAACACCAAGACAGCCTGGGCACCGGCTCAGTGATCCGCCCCGGCGACGTGCAACTGATGAGCGCCGGCAGCGGCGTGGCGCACAGCGAGTTCAACCCCAGCCAGACGGCGGGCGTGCATTTTTTGCAGATCTGGCTGGTGCCAAACGTGGCCGGTGCCGAACCGCGTTACCAGCAAGCGCACTTCAGCGCTGAACAGAAACGTGGGCGCTTGCAACTGCTGATCTCCCCCGAAGGCGAGGCCGGCTCGCTGAGCGTACGCCAGGATGTGCGCGTGTATGCCGGCCTGTTCAACGGCGACGAAAGCGCCCGCCTGAGCCTGGCACCGGAACGGTATGCCTATGTGCACGTGGCGCAGGGCAGTATCGACGTCAACGGGCTGCGCTTGCGCGAAGGCGACGGTGCGCGGGTGCGCGATGAGCGGGAAATCCGCTTGAGCCACGGCGACGATGCGCAGGTGCTGGTGTTTGACCTGCGGCCTCAGGAACTGCCTGAGATGCCTTGACTGAAGCGACCAAGAGGCGGGCGCACGGTACTGAAAAATTCACTGGGCAGCGGGGACCGTTTGCCGCATAAATCAGTACCGTTCTTCCCGTCCATCCAGCAGGTCTTCACACATGGTTTATTCAATCTATTGCCTGTACAAACCCGACGTGGTCGAACGTCGGGCCCAATTGCTACCCACCCACCGCGAGTACATCAAGATCATTGCCGAGCAGTTAGCCTTTGCCGGCCCCCTGTCCGATGAAAACGGCGAGCCGGTGGGCTCGCTGATTGTCGCAGACTTCAAGGATGAGGCTCACGCACGGGCGTGGATTGCCGGTGAGCCGTTCAACCGTGATGGGTTGTTCCAACGGGTGGACGTGTTGGCATTCCAGAACCGTTGGCCGCAAAAGGCGGGTTTTCCTGACGTTTGATCGGGGCATCAATCCGATTGCCCCGCACCATTAAGATGTAGTTGAGAAGGCTGCTGCGCAGCCCTTTCATCACAGCGGCGGTGTTGATCGGGATACGCTTCTGGCCGCCTGCTGCAACCACCCCTTGAACGCCAGCATGGCCGGTGTCTCGGCCCTGGACTGCAACCGTGTCAGCCAGTAGCTGCCGGTGGTGATCTGCACCTCGAACGGCTGGCGAATCACGTCGGTGGCCAGTTGCCGGGAAAACATCATGGCCGGGGCCAGCGCCACGCCTACGCCTTGTTGCGCGGCCTCCATCATGCCCAGCGAGGAATCAAAGACTATGCTCCTGGGCACGGCGGTGTCGGCCGGCAAGCCCGCGGCCTGGAACCATAGGCTCCATTCATCGGTGCGGTAGGAACGCAGCAACGTGTGCTTGAGCACGTCCGCCGGGGTTTTGAGTTGCCGTGCCAATGGCGGCACGCACAGGACGCTGAGCGGCGCCTCGAGCAACTGGCACGCTTCGGTGCCGTGCCAGGCTCCGGCGCCAAAACGGATCGCGTAGTCCAGGCCTTCGGCGGCGACGTCCACGCGGTTGTTGTGGGTGGACAGGCGCAGGTCGATAAACGGGTAGCGGGCCTGGAAGTCGCCCAGCCTTGGCAGCAGCCAGCCCACGGCAAAGGTGCCCACCGCGCCCACGCTCAATACTTCGCGGTAGTGCCCGGCTTCGAACTGGCCAAGGGTTGAAGCGATGCGGTCAAAGGATTCGCGCAACACCGGCAGCAGGGTTTCGCCTTCACGCGTCAGCATCAGGCCCCGGGGCAGGCGTTTGAACAAGGTGACATTGAGCTGCGCCTCCAGGCTTTTCACCTGGTGACTGACCGCCGCCTGGGTGACGCACAACTCGATGGCCGCACGGGTAAAGCTCAAATGCCGCGCCGAGGCTTCAAAGGCCCGTAAGGCGTTAAGAGGCAAATGGGAACGGAGCATGGGATGCCTGCAATTTTTCTAATGGCTGATGCGAGATATCATCGTTTGTCCGCCCGGCACAAACCACCTAAATTTGCGGCCCTGCGCAGTGCCCGCTTGTTCACGGATTGTCCTTATGGAAGCCCAACCTCATGTACGAAAATTCCTGCTTTAGCGTAAGAAAAATCGCAGCTGTAGCGCTTTTGCTCGTCAGCGGCTCTAGCCTGGCCGCCACGGATTTGCGCCCGATTGTAGACGCCCAAATCAAACCACTCATGCAACAGCAAGACATCGCCGGCCTGTCCGTGGCGGTGTTGCGCGACGGCAAGGCGCAATACTTCAACTATGGTGTCGCCTCCCGGGAAACCCGGCAGCCGGTCAGTGAAAACACCTTGTTCGAAGTTGGCTCGGTCAGTAAAACCTTCACCGCGACGCTGGGCGCCTATGCCCAGGCCACCGGCAAGCTGACCCTCACCGCCCCTGCCAGCCGTTACTTGCCTGCGCTGCAAGGCGGCAAGTTCGACCAGATCACCCTGCTGCAACTGGCCACCTACAGCGCGGGCGGCCTGCCCCTGCAATTTCCCCAGGATGCCGACAGCGCCGACAAGATGCTCGGCTACTTCCAGCAGTGGGCCCCCACCTACGCCCCCGGCCAGCAACGCCTATATTCCAACCCGAGCATCGGCCTGTTCGGCCACCTCGCCGCCCAGAGCCTGGGCCAGCCGTTCAACACCGCGATGGAACAATTGCTGCCAAAACTGGGCCTGTCACACACCTACATCAGCGTGCCGCCCGCGCAAATGGGCCTGTATGCCCAGGGCTACGACAAGCAAGGCAAGCCGGTACGCCTGGAAGGTGGCGCACTGGACAGCGAAGCCTACGGCATCAAGACCAGCGCCCAGGACCTGGCCCATTACGTGGCCGTGAACATGCGCCCCGAAGGGCTGGAGAAACCGCTGCAACAGGCCATCGCCACCACCCACACCGGTTTTTACACCGTGGGCAAGGGCACCACGCAAGGGCTGGGTTGGGAGTCGTATGCCTACCCGCTGACGCTGGACGCGCTGATCGAAGGCAATTCCACGCCCATGACGATGACGCCGCACCCAATCAAGTGGCTAAACCCGCCGCAGGCGGAGTCGGCAAACAGGCTGTATAACAAGACCGGCGGCACCGGTGGTTTCGGCACGTACGTGGCGTTTGTACCGGGCAAGAACATCGGGGTGGTGATTGTGGCGAACAAGAACTACCCGATCATCGACCGCGTCAAAGTCGCCCATGCGATCTTGAGCGCGGTGGATCACTAAGCCAGAAACGTTGCGGGAGCCCTTGGGCTCCCGCAGCGGTTTTACATGCCCAGCAAATGCGGCAATGACAACGAGATCAGCGGTACGTAGGTCACCAGGATCAAAAACGCCAGCAGGATCATCAGCCACGGCAACGCCGCACGGATGGTCTGCCCCAGGCTCAGGCCCGTCACCGCCGAGGTCACGAACAGGTTCAACCCCACCGGCGGGTGCACCAGGCCAATCTCCATGTTCACCACCATCACGATGCCCAGGTGAATCGGGTCGATGCCCAGCTTCATCGCAATCGGGAAAAAGATCGGCGCCAGAATCAGCACAATCGCCGAAGGCTCCATAAAGCTGCCGGCCACCAACAGCACCACGTTGACCATCATCAAAAAGCCGATGGGTGTCAGGCCTTCGGAGATCACCCAGGCGGTGATTTCCTGCGGGATCTGTTCGGTGGTCAGCACGTGCGCAAACAGCATGGCGTTGGCGATGATGAACATCAGCATGATCGCCAGGCGCCCGGACTCCAGCAGCACTTTGGGGCAGTCGCGAAACTTCATGTCCTTGTACACGAACAGCGCGACAAACGCCGAGTACACCGCCGCCACCGCCGCCGCTTCAGTGGGGGTGAACATGCCGCTGTAGATACCGCCCAGGATGATCACCAGCAGCAACAGGCCCCAGAACGCACGACGGGCGCAGGTCAGCCATTCGCGAAACGTGGCACGCGGTTGCGCCGGCAGTTTCTTGATGCGCGCAACGATGTAGATCGCCACCATCAGCATCAAGCCCAGCAGCAGCCCCGGCACGACCCCGGCCATGAACAGCTTGCCCACCGAGGTTTCGGTGGCGGCCGAGTACACCACCATCACGATCGACGGCGGAATCAGGATGCCCAGGGTGCCCGCGTTGCAGATGATCCCGGCACCGAACGCCTTCGGGTAACCCGAACGCACCATGCCCGCCACGGCAATCGAGCCCACCGCCGCCACCGTCGCAGGCGAGGAGCCGGACAACGCCGCAAACAGCATGCACGCCAGCACCGCCGCAATCGCCAGGCCGCCGCGAATGTGACCGACGCAGGCGTTGGCAAAGTCGATCAAGCGCTGCGCCACGCCACCGGTGGTCATGAACGCGCCGGAGAGCAGGAAGAACGGAATCGCCAGGAAGGTGTAGGCGTCCGAGGTTTCAAACAGCTTGATCGCCAGCGAGCTCACTGAGTCCTGGCTGAACATCAGGATCGACACGGCACCGGACAACCCCAGCGAAATCGCGATGGGCACGCCCAGGAACATGAACACGAACAACAGCAGAAACAGACAGAGCACGGCCATCAGTGACGCTCCTCATGGCCGCCGGCCAATTTGCTGGCCTCGCCTGCTTCGTCGGCCAGGCCAAGGCCGACCTGACGGCGGGTGAACAACCGGTAGAAAATTTCCAGGTAGCGGACCAGCACCAGCGCAAAGCCGATGGGCACGATCAGCACGATGTAGCCCACTTCAACGCCAAACTGGTCGAGGTCTTCGGCGCCGATACCGGCGGCCAGCACCGCGCTCAGCCACTTGTAGCTGGCGATCATGAACAGCCCCGCATAGGCCAGGCAGCAGCCGCACGCGAGCATCGCCAGCACGCGCTGCACCGGGCGCGGCGTGAGCTTGACCAGTGCGTCCACGCCCAGGTGGCCGGCGGTGCGCACGCCATAGGAAATCCCAAAGAAAATCAGCCAGCCAAACATGGCCTTGGTCAGCGCCACGCTCCAGGTCATGTCCTGGGCCCAGCCCATGGTGCCGTCACCCAGGGCGTTGAAAAAACCGCTGCTGAAGGCCCATTTGTCGGCCAGGGAAAAAAACAGGGTGTAGACGTTGTTGAGCATCACGTAGACAAAAGTCACCAGGGTCATGGCGGCCAGCAGAAGAGCGATAAAGCCCTCCTCCAGGTGCTCCCAGACGCGCCTTAGCGTTTGCATGGCAAAACCTCGCGAAACTGGACGGGTAAGTGCTGACAACGCGCGGTCCATCGGGGCGCAGGCTCGCAAGCGCGCCTATGGACCGTGTCGAGTCAGTGACGACTTACTGGTTGGCGGCGTCGGCGGCCTTGATCAGGTCGGCACCGATGTCACCTTCGAACTTCTGCCACACCGGGCGCATGGCTTCGCGCCACAACTGGCGTTGCTCGGGGGTCAGTTCGATGATTTCGCTGGTCTTGGCGTCGATGATCTTTTGCTTGGCCGCCTGGTTCAGCGCTTCAGCCTGCTTGTTCACCTCGACAGTGACTTCGGCGACGATCTGGTCCAGGGTGGTGCGCACGTCCGGCGGCAGGCCGTTCCAGAACTTGGCGTTGGTGATCACCATGTAGTCGATCAGGCCGTGGTTGGACTCGGTGAAGTACTTCTGCACCTCGTTGACCTTCTGGCTTTCATAGTTCGACCAGGTGTTCTCGGTGCCGTTGACCGTGCCGGTCTGCAAGCCCTGGTACACCTCGGCAAAGCTCATTTTGCGCGGGTTGGCGCGCACCGCCTTGAACTGCTCTTCCAGCACGCTGGACGCCTGCACGCGGAACTTCAGGCCGCGGGCATCCTTGGGTTCACGCAACGCCTTGTTGGCCGACAGTTGCTTGAGGCCGTTGTGCCAATAGGCCAGGCCCAGGATGTTCTTGTCTTGCATGGAGGTCAGCAACGCCTTGCCCTGCGCCGCCTGGAAACGATCGACCGCCGCCAGGTCGTTGAACAGGAACGGCAGGTCGTAGATCTGCACCTGCTTGGTGTACTGCTCGAACTTGGCCACCGACGGCGCCAGCATTTGCACGTCGCCCAGCAACAGCGCTTCCATTTCCTTGCCGTCACCAAACAGCGAGGAGTTGGGGTACACCTCGACCTTCACCCGGCCCGGCAGGCGTTCTTCGGCCAGTTTCTTGAACAGCAAGGCGCCTTGGCCCTTGGGGGTGTTTTCGGCCACTACGTGGGCGAACTTGATGACAATCGGGTCCGCCGCCTGGGCCAGGCCCGCGGCAAACAAGGTGGCGGCGCACAGCAGCGCCCGGGAGAGCTTGAGCATGGGGGAATCACCTTCTTATTGTTGTGTTGTAAGGCAAAGTGCCTGATGTCACGCGTGTAGAGAATTTCTATTTTTTGATACCTGCGTTCGGCGTGGCCGAACACCGCGCTATACCTGTGCGGCCAACAAGCGCTGGGCGCGCAGCAACACCGGCGCATCGACCATTTGCCCGTCCAGCTGATAGGCCCCGGCCCCGTGGGCACCCGCCTCCATCACCCGCCTGGCCCAGGCCAGGTCCGCCGCGCTGGGCGCCAGCGCCTGATGAATCACCGCCACTTGCTTGGGATGAATGCACAGGGCCCCGGCAAAGCCCATTTCATAGGCATGCCGGATCGAACGGCGCAGGCCTTCGGGGTCGTCGATGGCCGGGTGCACGCCGTCCAGCGGCGCCACCAGCCCGGCAGCGCGTGAATGCACGATAACGGCCAGGCGCGCCTGGTCCAGCGCAAATTGCGCCGCCGGGGTTTGACTGCTCAGGTTCAGGTCCAGGGCCAGGTCGAGCCCGCCAAACGACAAGCGCTCCACCTGGGGCGCACGGGCAATCTCTGCCAGGGCCAGCAAGCCCCGCGCACTTTCAATGATCGGCCAGATCGCTTTGCCGGTGGCGGCCACCACCGCCACTTGCGCGGCGCTTTCAACCTTGGGCAGCAACACGCCGCTCACATTGGAATGCGCCTTGCAAAACGCCACATCGGCAAAGTGCTCGGCGTGCTCGGGCGCGTTGATGCGCACCCACACACGCGCCTGGGGCGTGGCCTGTAAAAACACCGCGAGGTTGTCCCGGGCCTGACGCTTGAGCGGCTCTTCCACCGCGTCCTCGAAATCTACAATCACCGCATCGGCGCCGCTGGCCAAGGCCTTGGCAAAACGCTCGGGACGGCTGCCCGGCACAAACAGCGCCGAGCGAACAAGAGAAGTGGGCATGACTGGATTCCTTATCAGATAACTCCGCGCGCGCGCAGGCTGTCGATGACTTGCGCCGAATACCCGAGCGTTTCCAGCACGGCCTGGCTGTGTTGCCCCAGCGCCGGCACACCGTCCATGCGCGGGGTAAAGGCGTTGTTGCGCGCAGGCGGCAGCAGCGCAGGCAAGGTGCCCGCCGGGCTTTGGACCTCACGCCAGCTGTCGCGGGCCTGGAGTTGCGGGTGCTGCCACACGCCTTGCATGTCGTTGACGCGGGCACTGGCGATCTGCGCGTCTTCCAGGCGCTGTATCACCGCCTGCGCGCTCAGTTGCGCAAAGCTGTCCACGATGATCTCGCGCAGCACGTCGCGGTTGGCCGAGCGCCGCGAGTTGGCCGAGAAACGCTCGTCTGTCGCCAGCTCTGGCGTCAGCAGCACCTTGTCGCAAAACGCCGCCCATTCGCGTTCGTTCTGCAAGCCCAGCATCACGGTGCCGCCGTCTCCGGCGGGAAACGGCCCATACGGGTAAATCGTCGAATGCGCCGCCCCAGCACGCGGCGGCTGGGGTGCGCCGTCGAACGCGTAGTACATCGGGTAGCCCATCCACTCCACCAGGCTTTCGAGCATGCTGACGTCGATGCGGCTGCCCTGGCCGGTTTTGCCGCGCAGCAACAGCGCCGAGAGGATGCCGCTGTAGGCGTACATCCCGGCCGAAATATCGGCGATGGAACACCCGGCCTTGGCCATCTGGTCCTCGCCCGCGCCGCCGGTCACCGACAAAAAGCCGCCCTCGCTCTGGATCAGCAGGTCGTAGGCCTTTTTCGTCTCATAGGGCCCGCCCTCGCCGTAGCCGGAGATGTCGCACACGATCAGGCGCGGAAAGCGCGCGTGCAGGGCCTCGAACGACAAGCCCATGCGCGCCGCCGCGCCCGGCGCCAGGTTTTGCACCAGCACGTCGGCGCCTGCGAGCAGGCTGTCGAGGATGTCGCCCGCCTCGTCCTGCTTGAGGTCCAGGGTGAGGCTTTCCTTGGAGCGGTTGGTCCACACGAAATGCGACGCCAGGCCCCGCACGCGCTCGTCGTAGCCCCGGGCAAAGTCGCCCGCGCCGGGGCGCTCCACCTTGATGACGCGCGCGCCCAGGTCTGCCAGTTGGCGGGTACAGAACGGCGCGGCAATCGCGTGTTCCAGGCTGATGACGGTGATGCCGTCCAGAGGTCGTTGGTTAACGGTCATGGCAGGTTCCTTATAGCCAGTGGGCCAGAGTGGCGGCGTTGCGCAGGTCCCAGACCTTTTGCACCAGTTCGCGGGCTTGCGCCGGGGTGCGCGCCGCGCTGAATTGGCACAGGCGCTGGAACTTGTCGGCCAGTTCCACACGGCTCAAGGTGTTGCCTGGGTCGCCCTTGGGTTCATCGATGGCGCCGTGCAGCACGCGGCCGTCCACGGTGGTGACCACCACCCGGCCCAACCAGTGCTTGGGGTAGGCGCCGTCGACGTAAGGGTCCAGGGTCATGCTGACCTTGTCGCGAAACGCCGACACCTCGGCATCGTGCAGCGCCAGCTCGTGGAACTCGGTGAGCCCGGCATGGCCGTGCACGGCGATCAGGCCCAGCACGGTGCCCATGGAGAACTTGGCCTGGTGCACGCTTTGCGGCACGTTCACGCGGCCCAGCACGTCGATGGCGCCCTGGTGCACCCGGGTTTCGACGTGGGCGATCTGTGCGTGGGTCAGGCCTTCGCGTAGCATCAGGTCCAGCAGCGCGTCGGCAGCAGGATGGGTGTGACGGCACGAGGCGTGGAACTTGAACGAGGTTTCTGCCAGCGCCCAGCGGCTGCCGAGGCGATCAGACAACTTGCTTGGGTCGGCATCGCTGGACATGCCCGCGGCCAGGCCCTGGTCACCTTCCAGGATATTGCGCGCGCCGGTCAGCCCGTCGGCGGTCAGGTAGGCGGCGAGCAAACCGTCTGCTGCCGCTTTGGCGGTGTGCAATTGCTTGGAGTCGGCGGCGTCGCGCAGGAACTCCCACAGCCCCGCCGCCTGGGTTCCCGCGCTGCCGAGCAGGTTCGTGAATTGCTCTTGGTTGAAACCCAGCAACTTGCCGACCGCCACTGCTGCCGCCAGCGTGCCGACAGTGCCCGTGGTGTGAAATATACGGTAGTGGGAACGGCCCATGAATTCGCCGATGCGAATGCCCGCCTCGTAACCGGCCACCGAGGCCAACAACAGTTCGCGGCCGGATTTGCCCAGGTCCTGCGCCGCCGCGAAGGCAGCGGGAAACACCACGGTGGCCGGGTGCAGCACCGAGCTGTTGTGCAGGTCGTCCTGCTCCACCAGGTGCGATGAGGCGCCGTTGACCAGCGCGGCAAAGTAGGCGCTGCTGCCCGCGCCATTGACGATGATCTGCGCCGAGCCGGTGGCCGGGCCCATGGTGCGCGCGTAACGCTCGAACAACGGGATGGGGTGCGCGCCCTGGCTCGCCAGCGCCGAGGCGAGCCAGTCCAGAAACAGGTCTTCGGTGCGCGCCAGCACGGCGTCCGGCACCTGCGCGTAGGTCAGTTCGGCGAGGAACCGGCAGAGGGCTTGGGTATGGCTCATGGTCGGGCCCTCAAAAGCTGCGTGGCAGTTCGAGCAGGTGCTCGGCCACGTAGGACAGGATCAGGTTGGTGGAGATCGGCGCCACCTGGTACAGGCGCGTCTCACGGAACTTGCGCTCCACGTCGTATTCGCAGGCAAAGCCAAAGCCGCCATGGGTTTGCAGGCAGGCGTTGGCCGCCTCCCACGAGGCCTTGGCCGCCAGGTACTTGGCCATGTTGGCACTGGCCCCGGCGTTGGCACCGCTGTCGTATTCCTCACAGGCGCGCCAGCGCATCAGGTCCGCCGCTTCGATCTCGATATGCGCTTCGGCAATCGGGAACTGCACGCCCTGGTTCTGCCCGATGGGCCGGCCAAACACCACGCGGTCACGGGCATAGGCGCTGGCCTTCTCGATAAACCAGCGGCCATCGCCGATGCATTCGGCGGCGATCAGGGTGCGCTCGGCATTCAGGCCGTCGAGGATGTAGCGGAACCCCTTGCCTTCCTCACCAATCAGGCTGTCGGCGGGCAGTTCGAGGTTGTCGAAGAACAGCTCGTTGGTTTCATGGTTGACCATGTTGGCAATGGGCTGCACGGTCAGACCGTTGCCGATGGCCTCGCGCAAATCCACCAGGAAGATCGACATGCCGTCGGACTTTTTCTTCACCTCGGCCAGCGGCGTGGTGCGTGCCAGCAAAATCATCAGGTCGGAATGCTGGATGCGCGAGATCCACACTTTCTGGCCGTTGATCACGTATTTATCGCCGCGCTTGACCGCCGTGGTCTTGATCTTGGTGGTGTCGGTGCCGGTGGTGGGCTCGGTGACGCCCATCGATTGCAAGCGCAGTTCGCCGCTGGCGAGCTTGGGCAGGTAGAAGCTTTTTTGCGCTTCGCTGCCGTGGCGCAGCAAGGTGAACATGTTGTACATCTGCCCGTGCACAGTGCCGGAGTTGCCGCCGCAGCGGTTCACTTCCTCCAGGATCACCGACGCTTCGGCCAGGCCCAGGCCTGAGCCTCCGTATGCTTCAGGGATCATCGCCGACAGCCAGCCAGCGTCGGTCAGGGCTTTGACGAACGCTTCGGGGAAGCCTTTTTCTTCATCGATCTTGCGCCAGTAGGCGGCGTCGAATTCGGCGCACAGGGCGCGCACGCCCTCGCGGATGGCATTCAGTTCTTCGTTAGTGTTCGGGTTCATCAACTGCTCTCCGCCTGTTGTTCTTGTGAAGGGTTAGTCGAAATGCAGTTCGGCTTTCTGGGCCAGCCCGTCGGCATTGCCCGCCCATAGCTCGGCAACACCCGGCGCGGTGATGCGTCCGCCCACTTCAAACGGCTGCGGCGCAATCAATGGCCGCACGCCGCGATAGGCAAAGCGGCGCAGGGTGGCCTCGGGGTGGACGCGGCAAAACGCGCGCAGGTTGAGCGTGGCGATCAGCGGGCCGTGCACCACCAGCCCCGCATAGCCTTCGGTGCCGGTGACGTAGGGGTAGTCGTAGTGGATGCGGTGGCCGTTGAACGTCACGGCGCTGTAGCGAAACAGCAGGGTCGGCGTAGGGTCGACCGCCTCGCGCCAGCTGCCTGCGGGCAGCACATCACCGGCACCCGCCTTGGGGGGCGTGGGTTCGCGGTAGACGATGTCCTGTTCTTCGCGCAGGGCCAGGCGGCCGTCCTGGGTGTAGTCATGGCGCACGGTGACAAACAGCAGCGAGCCGGTGCGGCCGGTCTTCTCTTCGACCTGGGTGATGGTCGACACGCGGCTCGCTGCCTCACCGGCACGCAAGGCATGGAAAAACTCGATACGCCCACCGGCCCACATGCGGTTGCGGTTGTCGGCGGGCGGCAAAAAACCGCCCCGGGCCGGGTGGCCGTCGCTGCCCAATGCGGCTTCGGGCAGCGGGTCCTGGAAGAAACACCACTGCCACAACGGGGGCACCGCTTCACCGTCGGCCGGCACAGCCTCGCCCAAGGTGGCGGCGATGCGTTTGAGCAGGTTGTGGCTCAGGTGATCGTGGGCGGTTTCGCTACGGCCGATCCAATCGGTGGCGCTCATCGGGTGCAGGTCCTCGGGCAGTGGAAGTCTGCCCCGGATCATGCAAGCGGATAGCCGTTCTGAGAATTTGCATTTCAATAAAGCAGCGTTCGGTTATGCTGAACGCCACGTTGCCGCACGGGTGTCCCCCGGGAGTCGCCATGCACTTTGATCTTGCCGATTTGCGTTTGTTTATCCACATCGCCGAATCCCCCAGCCTGACCCAGGGTGCCAAGCGCGCCTACCTGTCCCCCGCCGCCGCCAGTGCGCGGATCAAGGCGCTGGAAGGCCAGTTGGACACGCGTTTGCTCTACCGCGACAGCCGTGGCGTGGAAGTCACCCCGGCGGGTGAACGGCTGCTGCACCACGCGCGCTTGATCATGCGCCAGGTGGACTACCTCAAGAGCGAATTCACCCAATATGGCGTGGACTCCGCCGGGCACATCCGCATCTTTGCCAACACCACGGCGGTCACCGAATTTTTGCCCGAAGTGCTGGCGGGTTTCCTGTCCCAGCGCCCCGGCGTGACGGTGGACCTGCAAGAACGCCTGTCACGCGACATCGTGCGCGGCGTGCTCGACGGCACCAGCGACATGGGCATCATCGCCGGGCCTGTCCAGGCGGCGGGCTTGCAGGTGTTGCACTTCAGCACCGACGAGCTGGTGCTGATGGTGCCCGTGGGTCACCCGCTGGCCCATCAACCCTCGGTGACGCTGGACAAGACCCTCGCCTATCAGCACATCGGCCTGCACGAGGGCAGCACCTTGCTGACGTTTTTGCGCGAACACGTCGAACGCCTCGGCAAGCATTTGTCGCTGCGTATCCAGGTGTCGAGTTTTGAGGCGATTTGCCGGATGGTCGAGGCTGGCGTGGGTATTGGCATCATCCCGGAGTCTGCGGCCGTGCGGCACAGCCGCACCATGCGGCTGGTCACGGTCAAGCTGGACGAAAGCTGGGCGATCCGCGAACGCAGCATCCTGGTGCGCGAGCTCGAGGCATTGCCGGGGACCATTCGGGCGCTGATTGCGACGTTAATGCCAGACACCGTCAACGCAGGGTAATCCTGCGCTGGCGGGCGTGTGCCGTTGGGGCTGACCGAGTAGCGCACGCTGAAACATTTGCACCATCATCGAGAGGAACCAAGGGGTGGAGTTGGCCACGAAAACGTACCGAACAGCCGGTGAAAATTCCGCCGGTAGCGTTTTCCCGTCAACTCCCCTGAGGCTTCCCGATGACCCTGCCCCTTCACGCTCCCGCGGTGAACGTTTATACCCCTGCGTTACGTATCAAGCGTTCTGACGACACCGGCGCCGTCGCCGCCAAGCCAGCTGATGACCCTACCCCGGGCCCGTCAAACGACATCCCCAGTGTCAACGACGACAGGGCGCTGGCGGGCCTGTATGGCAAGGCGTTATCGGATGCCGCCAACCAGGCCCCGCTGTTCACGCAGGCGAATCTGGGGATTGGGCCGATTCCGGCGAACTCCACATTTGGCCGGTGGCGCCAGCACGTGGACGACCTGGTGGGCAGCGAGGATTTCAAACGCTGGGCCATCGATAACCGCATCGACCTTTCAAAGCCGATCCGGATCTATCCGCCCAACGGCAATCGAGCGGGGTTTATCAAGTGCACGGTCTTACCCTCGCCCTTTGACGGCTTTGGCCCCTCAGCGTCCACGCGTACGGCGCCCAGGGCGCAGCTGTTTGGCGCCGATTACAGCAACAGTCACGCACTGCCGCTGAGCTGGCCGCTGATCATGGACGCCGCTCATACACTGGCCTCCGGTCGATTCGCCGTCAGTGCGCAACCCGGCGCACAGCCCGAGCGGCCTGCGTCGCTTGAAGAGCTGGCGGCCTTTTACGGGGAGACCGTGCCCGACACGCAGGACGCGCTCAACCAGCGGGCCGAGGAGCTGAGCCAAAACCCGACCTTTGCCCTGCAAGGCGCTCATCTTGAGGCGCAGCCGCCCGGTGCGCGGTCCGAAGAAACCCTGCAGGACCAGGCCCGGCAACTGGGTGATATCCACACCACACGCGTGTTTGTGCACACCCTGACCGAGCGTTTGCAAACACGCCTCACCACGCCCGAGGACCACGGCACGCAACCTATATTGTTGCCGCGCCTACCCAGCCCTGAACAACGCGCGGAGAAAGAAAAAGCCTGGGTTGCGACAATGCTGGAAGAAACCCACATGCCGGTCGACCCCGCCTCCTGGTACTCCCACGACGAATCGCTTGAGCCTGGCGAACAGGTGAGCCTCATGCGGTTCATCGTGGATCACGGCTGGGCCGTGCCGCAAACGGTCGAAGAAGTCACCAACCTGCTGAAAGCCGTGCAGCGTGCGCCCTTGCAACCGGTGCCGTATGGCAATTTCAGTGGCGCGCTGGGCTGGGAAGCGCCGCTGAGCGACCTGGAAAAACGGCAGCTCTATAGCCATGTGCGCTACAACAACCTGCGCTTGCCCGGCCTTGAATCGCAAACCCCGCTGGAGCAAGAACACGGCGCCCTTGGCTATCTGACTCAAAATCGTCACTGGCCCGCCTCGGCGCTCAATAATCCACGCCGGGTCATCCAGGAAATTCTCGAGTCGCCCAAGGCGCAGGCGCTGGAGACAGCCCTGCAACAAAAAATGGGCACCGCGCCCAGCGAGGGCAGCCGCGACCTGGTGTTGGGGGCGATCATCGCCGGGCTCGACGTTAATCTCACGCTGGGTAAAAACCCGAGAAACCACGTCGCCGGGTTCAATCTCGCGGACGAGCGGTTCCACGGCAAACCACTCGCCGAGATCAAGCAGGCGCTGATTGAGCGTCTGATCGCCACCCATCGGTGCAGCCGTGAGATGGCGCCGGTTGCCGCGCACCTGCTGCTCTCGCAAGTGGCGCCGGAATTACTCGTACAGGGGCTACCGGCCGACGTGACCTACGGCTCGCTGGCCTGGTTCAGCCTCAAAGCGACGGTGGGCCACATTGAGGCGACTCAGCCGGGCGCCAGTGCGTCCATGACCTTTGCCCAGGTGATCGAATATGACGCCATTGAGCCTGTGACCGAACGCGAGAAGGCATTGCGCAGCGAGGCCACGCGCCAAGCCCTGATCGACTGGGGCCTGGCGCAGGGTGTGCTGGTGCCGTCGGACACTTATTCGGCGGACCAGATCACTGCAGCGCAAACAGCGCTGGCCGAGGTGATGAGCGACCTGCAAGAGGCCGTCGCCGCCCTCAAGGCCTCCGCGCCCACCCAAAAGGAGGTGGCGTTGCAGGCGCTGGGCGAGCGCCTCAAGAACGTGGCGTTGGAACAACCCAGCATCACCAACCCGTCGGCCCGTACCCACAATGCGTTGAGCGACGAGCTGTCGGTCAATGAAGGCCCGTATTCGGTGCTGGATATTTACTTATCGGAACATGCCGTCAGCTCGAAAGAGTTGACCCAGTGGTACTCGCTGGACGGCAAGAACGTACCCAGCGATGTCACCGACGCGATCCAGCAACTCCCCGTTCCCCAGCAACTGCACGAAGCCGCGTTCTCCCGTTATAAAACCGGCATCGAAAAGGGCTTCGCCAGCCTCACCCGCCATCTGATTTCACAGTTGCCCCTTGAGGACCGCAAGAACCTTGAATACGGCCAGCTTGAGATTTTTGAAGAAGGCGCCGTGTCCAAACATGTGATCGAGTCACCCCAAGGCACTCACACGTCCTCGGACCTGCGCCCGCAGCAACACAATGGCAAACGCTCGCTGCTGATTAAAACCGTGCGCGACGGGCAAACCACGTTTTATGAAGTATCGCCGCAGCAGAATTTCATCCGTAAACGGGACGACTTGAGCAGCGACTTCAAGACCGGTGTGCAAAGCGAATGGGTCAAGCAGCCGTCCGGCTGGGGCGTCAGGGATGACTTCACCGCGACCGCCATCACTCAAGCGCAGGTGCCGCAAGACCTGGACGAAGCACAGCTGCAAGCCAGCCCCCCCACCACCCAGGCTGCACCCGCCTCGTACACCAGCCCCCGCAGCCGGTTCCTCGGTGAACTGCTGTCCCGGCATACCACCAAGGCCTATGACTTTGAGCAGATAAAGGCCGCGACCAAGCACACCACCCGGTTTGAAGAGGAAGATGCGCAGCGCGAGGCAACCAAAGAAGCCGTTTTGGGGGCTATCCCCCTGGTGCCTTTAATACGCAACGTGATCAAGGGCAATTGGCTGGGGGTGGCCGGTGATCTGATTTTTGACACGGTGATGTATGCAACCACCGCCGGGTTTGGCCGGGGCGCCAAAGCGGCGCCCGGTGTGGTCAAGGCCGCCAGCAAACCCTTCGGCAAGCGACTGCTGGGCCCAGCGCTTACCTCAAGCCCAGACACACTCGACGGCCTGCGCACGCTGCGTCGAGGCAACGCGGCAAAATTCGACCCGAGCCGCACCAGCCGGCGGCCGGACATCGCCCATGGCGCCTACAAGAAAGGCAAGGACGAGCTGACGGCCACGGCCAGGCTCGATGAAAAAACCGGACAATGGTTTGCGTTTGACCCTGCAAAAAACAAGGCCTACGGAAAAGCCCTGGACGGTTTCACACCCGCCTCTGGCCACGCCTCGTTCGACACAGGCCTCAAACGTGACAACGTGATCCGCATGGGCGGCACGATGAAAGAACTCAAGTTGATCGACAATGAAATTCACACTTACGTGGATGTTTATAAAGGCGTCGAGCGCATCAATGTGGTGGCGCACGGCGCGCCCCGTAGCTTTACCGACAAGGTTCTGGGCAACGGCACACAATTGGTGATCAACAATCAGGGCTATTCGCCGTCGGACTTACTAAACCTGTTGAAAAGCAAGGGGGTCGATCTTTCCAAATACAACAATGTGCGGTTACTGGTGTGTCATTCCGGGGAAGGACGCGGCAGCAAATCGTTTGCTGCGCAGTTGCAAAAGAAGATTCAGCGCCCGGTAAAGGCGTTTGAAGGGCCCGTGTTCCTCACACACGGTTCCACCTCGGTCACCGACGCGCGCAACGACCTGATCGCGCATATCAACCGACGGTTTCCAGGCACCCCCCGGGAAGTTGCCGAGCAATCGGCGGAGGTGCTGATGCAAAACGCCTATGTGGGCAAAATGACCACCAAGGTCGTCAAACCTAACGGTAAGAAGATCATTGTCGATATAGAGGGCGTACCCACCCGAGTCACTTACGATCCGGTGAAATTCCCTCGCTGAGCCCGGCGCACGTAACCTACGAGCCTGTCCTTGATGGTCGGCAGGCTCGCCATGTTCGCACCGTGCGCGGCATTCTCGACTGGGCTGTTGGCGAGGGCGGATTGAAGTGCGCGCATTGTCGGTGGCAAGCTGACGAACAGACGCCGTTGGCCACCCCCGCTTCATGCTTTTAAGCGTTTTTAACCAAGACCCCGTAATTTTTAACGCCACCGACAGGACGTTGTATGCGCAAGGATTACCTGGCGTTTTTTATTTCACTGTTTCTATCGCGCCTGGCGGACCAGGTGTTGCTGTTCATCGTGCCGCTGATCGTGTTTCAAACCACGCAGAGCGTGTCGTGGGCGGGGCTGGCATTTTTTGTCGAGTCGCTGCCGCGCTACCTGGCATTTCCGGTGTGCGGCGCCTTGTGCGACAAGTACCCGGCGGTGCGCCTACTGCATATCAGCCAGGTGTACCGGGCGGCCACTTGCATGGCGGCCATGGCGCTTTACGCGGTGTTTGGCGGGATTCACTGGGTTGTCGTGCTGTCGGCGGTGTGCGGGGTGCTGACCACCCAGGGCATCATGGCCCGTGAAGTGTTGCTGGCGCATAGCTTCGCGCAATACCGCTACGCCAAGACCCTCTCCTACTCGCAGATCGCCGACCAGGCAGGCCTGGTGCTCGGGCCTTTACTGGCCGCGCTGTTGCTGCAATGGACGACCTGGCCCTGGGCGGTGTTGGGGATTGCGGGGCTGTTTTGGCTGGCGGACCTGGCGATGCGGGTGTGGCAAAGCAGCGCCTGTGCGGCCGTGGTCGCTGTTGAACCGCAGCAGGGTATCGGCCTGCAACCGTTGCGCATCGCCCTCGGGCATATCCGTACGCTGCCCGAGCTCAAGCGCATCATCACCCTGGCGGTAGGCGTCAACCTGATCGTCGGCGTGACCCTGGCCACGTCCGCCGCCCTGGTGACCGGCCAGTACGCAGCCGGCAACGATGCCTACGCGCTGCTGCAGGCCGCGGGGGCGCTGGTGACCATCGGAATCCTGTTTTACCTGGCACGTGCGACGCTGGCCCTGAAAATGCTCGGCGGTTTGTCGTATTCGATGATTGCCGTGGGCGGGTTGATCACCGCGATCAGCCCCGACGTATGGCTTTACAGCGTCGGGTTTCTGCTGGTGGCGGGCTTTGACAAGATGTTCAACGTGTACATGCGCAGCACGCGCCAGCGGGTAATTCCGCGCAGAGACTTTGGCAAGACGGTGGGCGTGATCACCCTGCTCAACAACCTGTCACAACCCCTGGCTGGCCTGCTCGTGGCGCTGCTGGCCGCGCCGCTGGGGGCCCAGGCGGTGATCCTGTGGCTGACCGGCATCACCGCGCTGCTCGGCGTGGGTGTGGCGTCAGGCTGGCACGCCACTGTGAAAGCGGAACTCGACGTCCGGTGACTCGATCAGCGCCTGCTCGGCGTCGCGCACCCGGTCGATGACCTGGGCGATATCCTTGGCGTCGCCATATTGATAGGCCAGCTTCAAGTAACCCTGAAAATGCCGCGCCTCGCTTTTGAGCAGGCCGAAGTAGAACGTGCCGAGTTCTTCGTCCAAGTGCGGCACCATCGCTTCAAAACGCTCACAACTGCGCGCTTCGATAAACGCGCCGACCACCAGCGTGTCCACCAGTTTGACCGGCTCATGGCTGCGCACCACCTTGCGTAAACCCGAGGCATAACGGCCAGCAGACAACTGGCGCAGTTCGATCTTGCGCTTTTTCATCAGGCGCATGACTTGCTCATGGTGCACGAGCTCTTCACGGGCCAGGCGCGACATCATATTGATCAGGTCGGCGTGGCTGTGGTACTTGGCGATCAGGCTCAGGGCCGTGCTCGCGGCCTTGAATTCGCAGTTTTTGTGGTCGATCAGCAGGGTTTCCTGGTCGGCCAGCGCGGCCTGGACCCACGCGTCGGGGGTGCGGCAGCCGAGGAATTCGTGGATTTGCGGCAAATTCATAGGATTGCTTCCGGCACAACGGCAAAAATCGGCGACATGAGGCTCACGGGGTGTGGGTTCACAGCAAAGGGCGCCGATTATACCGACCGCGCCGCAGACCACCAGCCACCGGCCTTGATGTGCATCAACAAGCCGGATGCCGGGCACCAACTATAGTTGTGCAACGCCCAACCGTTCCCTGGAGATCCCGACCATGCAAGCCATCCGCAGCATTCTGGTGGTCATCGAGCCCGAACACTCAGACAGCCTGGCCCTCAAGCGCGCCAAGTTGATCGCGGGCGTCACCGGGGCACACCTGCATTTGCTGGTGTGCGACAAAAAGCACGAACACTCGGCGCTGCTCAGCCTGCTCAAGGCCGGCCTGCAGGAGGACGGCTATAGCGTCACCACCGAACAGGCCTGGAACGACAGCCTGCATGAAACCATCATCGACGTGCAGCAAGCCGAAGGCTGCGGGCTGGTGATCAAGCAGCACGTGCCCGACAGCCCGTTGAAAAAAGCCCTGCTGACACCCGCGGACTGGAAGCTGTTGCGCTATTGCCCGACGCCCGTGCTGCTGGTCAAGACGGCAACGCCGTGGGCAGGCCGGGTCATCCTGGCGACGATTGACGTGGGCAATGCCGACAGCGAGCACCAGGCGCTGCACAACGCCATCATCGATCACGGGTTTGATATCGCCAGCGTCGCCAAGGCCCAGTTGCATGTGATCAGCGCGCACCCCTCGCCCATGCTGTCGGCGAGTGACCCGGTGTTTCAGCTCAAGGAAACCATCGAGGCGCGCTACCGCGAGCAGTGCGCCCGATTCCAGGCCGAGTTCGATATCGAGGATGCACGCCTGCATATCGAAGAAGGCCCGGCGGATGTGCTGATCCCGCGGGCCGCGCACACTTGGGAAGCGGCGCTGACGATCATCGGCACCGTGGCGCGTACCGGGCTTTCAGGGGCGTTGATCGGCAATACCGCCGAGGTGGTGCTCGATGCGCTGGAGAGTGACGTGCTGGTGCTCAAGCCCCAGACGTTGATGGATCACTTGGAGGACCTGGCCAGCAAGCCCTGAGGCTCCCCGAGCGCATCCTTGAGAAAGCCGGGGGCGATGTAGCGTTGGTAGTGCGCCTCGGACAGGATAAAAAACTCCCGGTCAATGGCGTCGCGCAGTTCCGGCAGCGCCCACCCGCGAAATTCGGGCATGAGCACCATGCCATAGGCCTCAAGGTTGCTGATGACACGCGCGCCCCGGGCGATCAACTGGTAGGCCCAGCAGTATTCGGACTGGTGCGGCACAAAGCGGATCTTGCGCTGCTCCAGTTGCCCGCGCAGTGCCTTGGGGTCGAACACCTCGAGTTTGCCGGCCATCACCTGCACCAGCAATTGCTCAAGCCGCAGCCACACGGCGCGTTTTTCTTCCTCGTTGTAGCCGTTCCACTGGATCACTTCATGGTGGAAACGCTTGCAGCCGCGGCACACAAGATCGCCGTAGACCGTTGAACACAGGCCCACGCAGGGGGTTTTGATGGTTTGGTTGGACATGGGCAGCAACACACAAATCAGCGAAACAGTGGCCTATGTTAGCCCTTTGTCTAACGTTCATCACCCTGCAAACTTGGCGAGGCAACTTACGTTTAGAAATTTTTTGCCGTAGAATCATCCGGCCTTGTAAGGCGCCAATAGTCCGTTGGAAGCTGTTTTCAAAGCGTCACGAGCACAGTCGATCCTAAAGAACGGTGTTGGCAACGGTCATTTACCCGGTAGTGAATGACCTGCGCCAACCCTCATCAGCTCCGTTCCGCAGGCGTAAAACTTTGAAAGCAGCTTCTGTGAGGAATGTCGGCAGCGCTGGCTCTGCGGCTCAAAAAGCCCCCGAGCGCATGCGTGCCGCGCATTTCTGGATGAGCGTCCCGGACATCCATTTGGGACCACTGATGAGGGTAATACTGTGCTTGAAGCCTACCGCAAACATATCGAAGAGCGTGCAGCCCTGGGTATCGTTCCCCAGCCGCTAAACGCCGAACAAACTGCAGGCCTGGTTGAGCTGCTGAAAAATCCCCCGGCTGGCGAAGAAAACTTCCTCGTTGACCTGATCACCAACCGTATTCCACCAGGCGTTGACGAAGCTGCCTACGTCAAGGCCGGTTTCCTGTCTGCCCTGGCCAAGGGCGAAGTCAATTCTCCCCTGCTCGACAAGAAGCGCGCGGTTGAACTGCTCGGCACCATGCAGGGCGGCTACAACATCGTGACCCTGGTCGACCTGCTGGACGACGCCGAGCTGGCCCCGGTGGCTGCCGCGCAACTCAAGCACACCCTGCTGATGTTCGATGCCTTCCACGACGTGGCCGAAAAAGCCCGCAACGGCAACGAGCACGCCAAGGCCGTGATCCAGTCCTGGGCTGACGGCGAGTGGTTCAAGAACCGCCCGACCCTGGCCGACAAGATCAGCCTGCGCGTGTTCAAGGTCACCGGCGAAACCAACACCGACGACCTGTCCCCTGCCCCGGACGCCTGGTCGCGCCCTGACATCCCACTGCACGCCCTGGCCATGCTGAAAATGGCCCGTGACGGTATCGTGCCGGATGTCCAAGGCACCACCGGCCCGATGAAGCAGATCGAAGAAATGCGCGGCCAGGGTTTCCCGATCGCCTACGTCGGTGACGTGGTCGGCACGGGTTCGTCGCGTAAATCGGCAACCAACTCCGTGCTGTGGTTCTTCGGCGACGACGTCCCGTACGTGCCGAACAAGCGCGGCGGCGGCTTCTGCTTTGGCAGCAAGATCGCTCCGATCTTCTACAACACCATGGAAGATGCCGGCGCACTGCCCATCGAGTTCGACGTGTCCAACATGAACATGGGCGACGTGATCGACCTGTACCCGCATGCTGGCAAAGTCACCAAGCACAACAGCGATGAAGTGCTGACCACGTTTGAGCTGAAAACCCCGGTACTGTTGGACGAAGTCCGTGCTGGCGGTCGTATCCCGCTGATCATCGGCCGTGGCCTGACCGAAAAAGCCCGTGCCGAACTGGGCCTGCCGGCTTCGACCCTGTTCAAGCTGCCCGAAGCGCCAGCCGAAAGCACCAAGGGTTATACCCTGGCGCAGAAAATGGTCGGCAAGGCCTGCGGTCTGGCAGAAGGCAAAGGCGTTCGTCCTGGCACCTACTGCGAACCGAAGATGACCACCGTGGGCTCCCAGGACACCACCGGTCCAATGACCCGTGACGAGCTAAAAGACCTGGCGTGCCTGGGCTTCTCCGCTGATCTGGTGATGCAGTCGTTCTGCCACACCGCGGCCTATCCAAAGCCGATCGACGTGACCACCCACCACACGTTGCCTGACTTCATCATGACCCGTGGCGGTGTTTCGCTGCGTCCGGGCGACGGCATCATCCACAGCTGGCTGAACCGCATGTTGCTGCCGGACACCGTCGGCACGGGCGGTGACTCCCACACCCGTTTCCCGATGGGCATCTCGTTCCCGGCAGGTTCGGGCCTGGTCGCGTTCGCGGCTGCCACCGGCGTGATGCCGCTGGACATGCCGGAATCGATCCTGGTGCGCTTCAAAGGCAAGATGAAACCTGGCATCACCCTGCGTGACCTGGTTCATGCCATTCCTTACTACGCGATCCAGAAAGGCCTGTTGACCGTCGAGAAGAAAGGCAAGAAAAACGCCTTCTCCGGCCGCATCCTGGAAATCGAAGGCCTGGAAGGCTTGACGCTGGAACAAGCGTTCGAGCTGTCCGACGCCTCGGCCGAACGTTCGGCTGCCGGTTGCACCATCAAGCTGTCCAAAGAGTCGATCACCGAGTACCTGAACTCCAACATCACCCTGCTGCGCTGGATGATCGGCGAAGGCTACGGTGACGTGCGTACCCTGGAACGTCGCGCCCAAGCGATGGAAGCCTGGGTGGCCAACCCGGAACTGATGGAAGCCGATGCCGACGCCGAATACGCCGAAATCATCGAGATCGACCTGGCCGAAATCAACGAGCCTGTGCTCTGCGCGCCAAACGACCCGGACGACGCCCGTCTGCTCTCCAGCGTGGCTGGCGAGAAGATCGACGAAGTGTTCATCGGTTCGTGCATGACCAACATCGGTCACTTCCGCGCTGCCGGCAAGTTGCTCGATCAGGTCAAGGGCCAGCTGCCAACCCGTCTGTGGCTGTCGCCGCCAACCAAGATGGACGCGCACCAACTGACCGAAGAAGGCTACTACGGCATCTACGGCAAAGCGGGCGCACGCATGGAAATGCCGGGCTGCTCCCTGTGCATGGGTAACCAGGCACGTGTAGAGCCGAACGCCACCGTGGTATCGACCTCTACCCGTAACTTCCCGAACCGTCTGGGTGACGGCGCGAACGTCTACCTGGCTTCGGCTGAGCTGGCGTCCGTGGCCTCCATCCTGGGTCGCCTGCCGACCGTCGAGGAGTACATGGAGTACGCGGCGAAGATCGACACCATGGCCAGCGACGTTTACCGCTACCTGAACTTCGACCAGATCGCCGAGTTCCGTAAAATCGCGGCAAGCGCCAACATCCCGGTGATTCAAGCCTAAGGGTGTGCTGACATAAAAAACGCCGCGTATCGCCAGGTACGCGGCGTTTTTTTATGCCCGAGCGGTACAAAAAAAGGGCCGACCCGCCAGGCGGATCGGCCCTTCATCACGCCTGCATTCAGGCCACCAACGAGTACACCAGCGCGCTGATTGCCACCAGGCCCACCGCTGTCACAAACACGTTGGAGGCCTGCCCACGGTATTTCGCCATGGCCGGCACCTTGCGGATCGCGTACATCGGCATCAGGAACAGGATGGCGGCAATGACCGGCCCGCCCAGGGTTTCGATCATGCCCAGGATGCTCGGGTTAAGCGTGGCCACCACCCAGCACACCACCAGCATAAAGGCAGCGGTCGTGCGGTCCAGCGCCTTGGCGCCCGGGCGCAGGCCGGTCTTGAGCACCAACCCTTTGAGCCCTTCGCTGGCGCCGATGTAATGGCCCAGGAACGACTTGGCAATGGCCACGAACGCAATCAACGGCGCCGCGAAGGCGATGGTCGGGTTGCTGAAGTGGTTGGCCAGGTAAGACAAAATCGACAGGTTCTGCGCTTTCGCTTCCGCCAGTTGCGCGGGCGACAGGGTCAGCACGCAGCTAAAGACGAAGAACAGCACCATCACCACCATCAGCACGTGCGCGCGGCACAGGATCTGCGCGCTGCGCTCATCGGCATGTGCGCCGTACTGGCGTTTCTGGTCGACCGCAAACGCCGAGATGATCGGCGAATGGTTGAACGAAAACACCATCACCGGAATCGCCAGCCACAACGTATTGAGCAGTGCCGACGGCGCGGGCACGTTGCTGGCGGTGGTGAGGATGCCGCCCGTCCAGTGCGGCACCAGGTACACCGCCAAAAACAGCAACGCCACGATAAACGGGTACACCATCAGGCTCATGGCCTTGACGATCACCTGCTCGCCGCAGCGCACCACGGCCAGCAGGCCGAGGATCAGCACCAGTGACAAGATCGCCCGGGGCGGCGGCGCGATGTGCAACTGATGCTCCATGAAGCTGCCGACGGTGTTGGTCAGCGCCACGCTGTAGATCAGCAGAATCGGGAAAATCGCAAAGAAGTACAGCAAGGTGATCGCCGCACCGGCCTTGAGGCCGAAGTGCTCTTCGACCACGTCGGTGATGTCGGACCCTTCACGGCCAGACAGTACGAAACGGGTCAGCGCCCGGTGGGCAAAAAACGTCATCGGGAACGCCAGCACCGCCAGCACCAGCAGCGGCCAGAAGCCGCCCAGGCCTGCGTTGATGGGCAAGAACAAGGTGCCGGCGCCAATCGCCGTACCGAACAGGCCAAGCATCCAGGTGGTGTCCTGGCGGCTCCAGCTTGCGAGGGTTGCAGGTGTCGTTGCGTAGCGTTCGTCGACGCTATTGGCCTGATCATTCATCCGTTGGGATCTCCGCATTTCACACGGACGGGACGAGTCAGAAAAACCTGACAGGCAGCGCCCCGACCGTAACAGGGCCGCGATTGTCCGGGATTCGCCTGAATAAGCAAAGACTTAGCTGAGCAACGGTGGTGCGCCCCGGCGGCGCACGCGGGTTTTTTCGAAAAAATTATAGATTTTTAGTGGAATCTATTTTATACGTTCAACTGCCACACACCGTTCACCGCCCGCCCAGCCCGAGAACCTGCCATGCCCCGCGTGTCCCGCAAACAAGCCGATCTGAACCGCGAAATCATCGTCGAGGCCGCCACCCGCCTGTTTCGGGAAAAAGGCATCCACGGCATCAGCGTTTCCGAGGTGATGGCCGCGGCCGGCCTGACCCACGGCGGCTTTTATGGGCATTTCGAGTCCCGCGAGGCCCTGGCGACAGAAGCCTGCGCACGGGCGTTCGAAGAGTCCCGGGGGCGCTGGAAAGCCAAGACGCAAGAATGCCCGGACGCCGAGTCGGCACGCCGGGCCCTCATCGCCCCTTACCTGGACACCCAAAGCCGCGACAACCCGGGAGACGGTTGCCCGGTGGCCGCCTTTGCCGGGGAAATTTGCCACGAGCCCGACGGCAGCCCGTTGCAGCGCGCCTTTATCGACGGCCTTGAGTCGCTGCTAAAGAAATTCGCAACCTTGCAACCCACCGGTTCCGAACAAGGCAATCGACAGGCCGCCCTGGCCGAATACGCCATGATGGTCGGCGCCCTGACGCTGGCGCGGGCCAGTCGCGGCGACGCGCTGTCGGACGAGATCCTGGAAGCCACCCGGCAAGCCCTGCTGCCTGAAGCCGCCCATTGAGCGCTGCAAGGGCCTACCGGGTGCTGAACTTTTTCTTCGCCCGACAAACGCTGCGTACCACAAATCCCCCATAATCGATGCCCATCGCCCTCACAAAGAGCCGCCCCATGCCCGTCACCGTTCTGGTCCTGGTTGAAACCATCAACGATTACCTGCCGATCATCGAAGGCAGTGGCTTTCATGTGATTCTGGCGCCCACGCCCGCCGAACGTGCACACGCGATCAAAGCCCATGGCGGGCAGATCCAGGCCGTGCTCACCCGCGGGCCATTGGGCCTTTTTGCCGAGGAAATCGCCGCCTTGCCGCTGCTGGAGATCATCTGCGTGATCGGCGCAGGTTACGAGCATGTCGACCTGCAGGCGGCCAGCAATCGCGCAATCGTGGTCACCAACGGCGCGGGCGTGAATGCACCGTCGGTGGCCGACCATGCCATGGCCTTGCTGCTGTCGCTGGTGCGCGACATTCCACGCACCGATGCGGCCGTGCGGCGCGGCGAATGGCCCAAGGTCATGCGCCCTTCCCTGGCCGGCAAACAACTGGGCATTCTTGGCCTGGGCGCCGTGGGCCTTGAAATCGCCCAACGCGCAGCCCTGGGTTTTGGCATGCACGTGAGCTACCACAACCGCCAGCCCCGCGATGATGTGGACTACACCTATTGCGCCACCGCCGTGGAGTTGGCCCGGGCCTCGGACTTCTTGATCCTCGCCACCCCGGGCGGCGCGGCCACACGCCACCTGATCGGCCGCCAGGCGCTGGACGCATTGGGCCCCAATGGCTTTTTGGTGAACATCGGACGCGGCAGCGTGATCGTCACCGACGACCTGGTGGCCGCCCTTGAACAGCGGCGTATCGGCGGCGCGGCCCTGGATGTGTTCGACGACGAGCCCAAGGTGCCGGACGCCCTCAAGCGCCTGGGCAATACCGTGCTGACCTCCCACGTGGCCGGGCTCTCGCCGGAAGCGGCCCACGACACCGTGCAACGCGTGGCGGACAACCTGCTGGAATACTTCGCCGGGCGCCCGGTCCTCACCCCCGTGGCCTTGCCACCGCGCACTTAATCGTTAAAGCAAAATAATGGCTTATAGCCAGCGACCTGCAAAAACCCGTCTAGACTGCACCCGGGGAAACACAGGACGCCGGTGTTGGACTGGCGAAGGAACGCCGCATGTTACGCCATGGACGTGGGCCGAACCGCCAACGCGGGGCCATCGGGCTGATGAGCGCAATGACCTTGAGCCTCGCGCTGCTGCTGTTGGTACTGGTGGTCGACACCGGCCGCCTGCACCTGGAAAAACGCAAATTGCAGCGCGTCGCCGACACCGCCGCCCTGGAAACGGTGAGCCGGGGCGGCAAGTGCACGCCCCCCGACAACAACGCCGCGCAGTTTGCCCGTGAAAGCGCGATACGCAATGACTTCACACCCAATCAGGACCGCAGCGTGGCCACCGCCTGCGGCACGCTGGTGAGCGGCGCCGACTCTATTCGCCGTTTCAGCGCCGACCCACTGAAGGCCGAGGCGATTCAGGTGACGGCCGTGCACCGGGTGCCCACCAGTATCGCGGCGGGCGTTCTGGCGCTGTTTTCCTCGGGCAAGATCGACCTCACCACCACCCTCAGTGCGACGGCGGTCGCCGCCTTACCGCCACCGCCTTTGGCCTCGCTGACGATTCGCACCACCTTGCTGACGGTCGACAGCAGCAAGTCCCAGGCCTTGAATGCGTTGATTGGCGGCCTGTTGGGCGGCAGCCTGAAAATCAGTGCCCTGGGCTGGCAGGGCCTGGTCAACACCGAAATCAGCCTGTTGAGCTACCTGGATGCACTGGCCGTGGTGCTCAAGCTCGACGCCTTTACCTACGACGGGCTGCTGAAGACCGATGTGAGCGCAGGCCAACTGATCGAAGCAGCGATCAAGGTGCTGGAGCGCTCCGGTGCCCTGTTCACCGCGCAGATCAATAACCTCAAAGAGATCCAACTGATCGCGCCGGGCACCAAGATTCTCAACCTCAAAGACCTGATTCTGATCCAGAACGGCACGGACAAAGCGGCACTGGACGTCAACCTGCAGTTGTTCAACCTGATCCAGGGGTTCGTGCAGCTGTCCAACAAGAACAGCGCGGTCGAAGCGCTGCTGCCCATCAATTTGCTGGGGCTGGCAAAGGTCACGGTCAGGACCAAGGTGATTGAACCGGCGCAGATCTCGGCGATCGGCAACCCGCAGCTGATCGACAAAAAACCGATTGCCGTGCGAACCGCGCAGGTCAGAACGTTGATCTCGGTGGAGTTGCCGATTCTGGATGCGGTGAATGGCCTGGTACAAACCCTCACCACCGTTCTCAACATTCTGGGCATCCAGCTCAGCCCGAGTATCGGCGGCTCGTTGGACGTTGCGCTGGAAGCCGCCAGCGGCAGCAGTTATGTCAGTGACTTTCGCTGCAACGGGGCCGATGACACCTCGCTGTCGGTGGTCGGCACCACGTCGGCGGTCCGCTTGATGATCGGGCAGATCGACCCCACCCACCTGTTTGCCTCCAATGAAAATGAACTTGAGGTCAACGAGTTTCCCGTGCTGGACCTGGGCATCAAACAGTGTTCAGGGTTTACCTGCGGCCCCCGCCAGCCGTATGGCCTGGGCGGCATGGGGCTGAAGATCGACAGCCCGGTGGCCAAGACGGAGCAACCTTACACGTTCGTCACACCCCCCAAGATCAATCAGCCGCCCGCCTACTACAGCTTCAAGGCCAGCAACGTCATCGGCAGCCTGAGCAACACCCTCGGCGGCATCCAGCTCATCAACCATCCACCGGCTGCCGGCGGTTTGTTGGGGCTGTTGCTGGGGGTGGTGGTCAACCTGGTGAGCGGCGTGCTCAACACCCTCAGCGGGCTGATTTCCGGCCTGCTGAGCCCGCTTCTCGACCCCCTGGTCAACGGCCTGCTTGCCGGGCTGGGCGTGGACCTGGCCAAAGTCGAGATCGGTGCCAACCTGTCCTGCAACCCCGGTGGTCGCGCCATGCTGGTGATCTGAACCCATCAGGCAAGCTGATCATTGGCCAACACGCTAACCTATTTAGCCGCACCGACCTTGTGACCGGGCGGCGGCGCGCATTAGATTAGCCAATAATCCACGGCCTTAAAAATAAGCAGAAGGGATAAGCATGGCGCTTAACGACCAATCCACCCAGATCCGTGCGGGCGAAGAACTTGACGCCAGCCTGATCGATCCCTACCTCAAGGCCCACATCCCCGGCTTGAGCGGTGCCCCGACCATCAGCCAGTTTCCCGGCGGTGCGTCGAACCTGACCTACCTGCTGGAATACCCAGGCCAGGAGTTCGTGCTGCGCCGCCCGCCCTTCGGCAAAAAAGCCAAGTCTGCCCACGACATGGGCCGCGAGTTTCGCATTCTCAACCATCTCAAGGATGGCTTCCCGTACTGCCCCAAGGCCTATGTGCATTGCACCGACGAGTCGGTGATCGGCGCCGAGTTCTACGTGATGGAACGGGTCAAGGGCATCATCCTGCGCTCGGACCTGCCGCCGGAACTGAACCTGGACGCGGCCAGCACTCAAGCGCTGTGCAAAAGCTTCATCGACAAATTCGTCGAACTGCACCAAGTGGACTACACCGCCTGTGGCCTGGGCGACCTGGGCAAACCCGAAGGGTACGTGGCACGCCAGATTCGCGGCTGGAGCGAGCGCTACGAAAAAGCCCTGACCCCCGACGCACCCAGCTGGGACGCGGTGCGCGCGTGGCTCAACGACAAGATGCCCGCCGACCACCCCACCTCCAGCATCGTGCACAACGACTACCGCTTCGACAATGTGATCCTCGACCCACACAACCCGATGCAGATCATCGGCGTGCTGGACTGGGAACTCACCACCCTGGGCGACCCGCTGATGGACCTGGGCAACACCCTCGCCTACTGGATCGAAGCGGGCGACCCGCCGCCAGTGCAACTGATGCGCCGCCAGCCAAGCAATGCTCCCGGCATGCTCACCCGTCGCCAGTTCGTGGACTACTACGCCGAACGTGCGGGCATCCAGATCGATAACTTCGACTTCTACTACACCTACGGCCTGTTCCGACTGGCCGGGATCGTGCAGCAGATCTACTACCGCTTCTTCCATGGCCAGACCCAGGACAAACGCTTTGCACCGTTCATCCACATGAACAAGCTGCTGGAGCACATGAGCCTGAACGTCATCAAGCAGTCCGCCCTCTGACCCCCTAAGGAACCCCCATGTCCAAGACTCAACTGTTTGACCTCGACGGCAAGATCGCCTTTGTTTCCGGCGCCAGCCGCGGTATCGGCGAGGCCATCGCCCGGTTGCTGGCCCAACAAGGCGCCCATGTGATCGTGTCCAGCCGCAAGCTCGAGGGCTGCCAGCACGTTGCCGACGCCATCACTGCCGAAGGCGGCAAGGCCACCGCCGTTGCCTGCCACATTGGCGAGATGGAGCAGATTACCCAGGTGTTCGCGGGCATTCGCGAACAGTTCGGGCGCCTCGACATTCTGGTCAACAACGCCGCCACCAACCCGCAGTTCTGCAACGTGCTGGACACCGACCTGGGCGCGTTCCAGAAGACCGTTGACGTGAACATCCGCGGTTACTTCTTCATGTCGGTGGAAGCTGGCAAGCTGATGCGCGAGAACGGGGGCGGCAGCATCATCAACGTGGCCTCGATCAACGGGATTTCGCCGGGCGTATTCCAGGGCATCTACTCGGTGACCAAAGCCGCCGTGATCAACATGACCAAAGTCTTCGCCAAGGAATGCGCGCCGTTCGGCATCCGCTGCAATGCCCTGCTGCCGGGCCTCACCGACACCAAGTTCGCCTCGGCACTGGTAAAAAACGACTCGATCCTGAAGATGGCCCTGGCGCAGATCCCGCTCAAGCGCGTGGCGGCGCCCAGCGAAATGGCGGGCGCGGTGCTGTTCCTGGCCAGCGAGGCGTCCAGCTACACCACCGGTGTCTCGCTGAACGTGGACGGCGGTTTCCTGTCCTGACCGTGCGGGTGCGGGGCCGCCCCGCACCCTGGCGTTTCACGGGCGCTTGAACGCCCGGCGCAAGACTTCAATCCGTGGCCTGCAGGCACAGCCTTGCAGGTGGTCGTTGACCATGCCCGTGGCCTGCATCAACGCATACATCGTCGTCGGCCCCACAAAGGTCCAGCCACGTTTTTTCAGGGCCTTGGACAACCGCACCGAAGCCGCCGACGTCGGGTTGCCCGCCCAGTAGGCCAGGTCCACCACGGGCGGGCGCTCATCTTCGCCGGGCTCGAAGGCCCACATCCACGCCGCCAGCGATCCGGTTTCGTCCACCAGCTCGCACGCCCGCCGGGCATTGTTGATGGTGGACACAATCTTGGCCCGATTACGCACGATGCCCGGGTCGGCCATCAGCCGTTCGATATCGGCGTCGGTGTACTGCGCCACCTGGCGAAAGTCAAAGCCTGCAAAGGCGCGGCGAAAGTCTTCGCGCTTGCGCAAAATGGTGATCCACGCCATGCCCGCCTGAAACCCTTCCAGGCAAATCTTCTCGTACAACGCGATGTCGCCCGCCACCGGCACGCCCCATTCGTGGTCGTGGTACTGCGGGTATTGCGGCTCGGCCATGCGCCACGTGCAATACGTGGCGCCGGTGTCGTCCGTTGTCAGTCCTGGCGTGTCCATAGCTCACCTTGTCAAACGGGAGCGGGATGATAATCCAAAAAATTTCCGGCCCGCCAACCGCTCAAGCATCACCGTTGCGAACCCACTGGTCAGACCGGGACCCGACAGCCGTCAAATATTTACTTGAGATTTAAAAAACACCCTGCGTAGACTGGCCCCGCACTGGACTTACCGGTCAGACCACAACAATTAAGCCCCGGAACCACCGGGGCACCGAATAGAGATCCCTCCCATGCTCAGATGGTGCTCGCGTTCGATTTTCCTGCAAGTCGTGATTGGCCTGGTCATAGGCATCGTCTGCGGCCTGACACTTCCCGAATTCTCTTCGCAACTCAAACCCTTGGGTGACGGTTTTATCAAGCTGATCAAAATGCTGATCGGCCTGATCGTCTTCTGCGTGGTGGTCAGCGGCATTTCCGGGGCGGGCGACCTGAAAAAAGTCGGCCGCATCGGCCTCAAGTCGGTGATCTATTTTGAAGTGCTGACCACCGTCGCCCTGGTGATCGGCCTGGTCATGGCCTTTGGCACGGGCATCGGCACCGGCGCCAACATTCACCTGGAACAGCTCTCCTCTGCCGGCCTGAACGAGCTGGCCGACAAGGGCCACCACCTGCGCGGCACCAGCCAGTTCCTGATGGACCTCATCCCCAACTCGGTGATCGGCGCGTTTGCCGACAACAACGTGTTGCAGGTGCTGCTGTTCTCGGTGCTGTTTGGCAGCGCGCTGAACCTTGTAGGCGAATCGGCCTCGGGTATCTCGCGACTCATCAACGAACTGAGCCACGTGATCTTTCGCATCATGGGCATGATCGTGCGCCTGGCGCCCATCGGCGTATTCGGCGCCATTGCGTTCACCACCAGCACCTACGGCCTGGATTCGCTGCAACACCTGGGCAGCCTGGTGGGCCTGTTCTACCTCACGTGCCTGGCCTTTGTCGCACTGATACTGGGCCTGGTGATGCGCCTCTCCGGCCTGCGCATGCTGCCGTTGCTCAAGTACCTGCGCGAGGAACTGCTGATCGTGATGGGCACGGCCTCCTCCGACGCAGTGCTGCCACAGATCATGCGCAAACTGGAACACCTGGGCATTGGCAGCTCCACCGTAGGCCTGGTGATTCCCACCGGCTATTCGTTCAACCTGGACGGCTTTTCGATCTACCTGACCCTGGCCATCGTGTTCATCGCTAACGCCACCGGCACACCGCTGTCGATGACCGACCTGCTGACCATCCTGCTGGTGTCGCTCATCACCTCCAAAGGCGCCCACGGCATTCCGGGTTCGGCGCTGGTGATCCTGGCGGCCACCCTCACGGCGATCCCGGCGATTCCGGTGGTCGGCCTCGTGCTGGTGCTGGCGGTAGACTGGTTCATGGGCATTGGCCGCGCATTGACTAACCTGATCGGCAACTGCGTTGCCACCGTGGCCATCGCACGCTGGGAAAAAGACATTGATATCCAGCGCGCCAACAAGGTGCTGGACGGCCAGCAAGGCTATGCGTTCCAGGCGAAAAAACCGGTATTGCCGGCCCATCAGGAGTTTTGAACATCACCGCCCCTCCCCCGGGGCGGTCACCCCTTATTCAGGAGGCACGACGTGATCAGCACCTCAACCGTCGTCAATTCAGTGGTAGAAAAACTGCGCGCCGCCCTCGCCAAGGGCCAGTGGCGGCGCGGTGAAATGCTGCCCGGCCAACGCGAACTGGCCGAGCAAATGGGCATCAGCCGCCCAAGCCTGCGTGAAGCGGTGATCGTGCTGGAAACCCTCGGGCTGGTGCGCTCCATGCCCGGCAAGGGCGTGGTGGTGCTGGAAACCCGCGTGGCCGACAGCGACGCCCGCGACAGCGCCGTGGCCGACGCCAGCCTGGCCGATGTCCTGCAACTGCGTTACACCCTGGAGCCCTTCATTGTCGGCCTTGTCGCGCAGTCCATCAGCAGCAAGGAAGTCGGCCAATTGCGCCTGACCCTCATGGACATGCGCGAAGCCCTCGAGGCCGGTGACAGCGAGGCCGGGATGAACGCCTACATTGCGTTCCACGAGGAGCTGTTTGCACTCACCTCCAATCCGATTTTCCAGAACGTGGTGCAACAGACCAGCAACGCGCTGAAGCAAAGCGCCCAGGTGCTGCGCAACTCGCCCGAACACCTGGCCGAGCGCCTGCAAGAAAACGATGCGGTGGTGCGCGCCATCCGCAACAAGAACAGCGCCCTGGCCAGCGCCGAAATGCGCCGGCACATCCTGCAGGAAGGGCTGCGCATGGGCATTGCCCTGAACATCCCGGACGACCACCTGGGCAGTTGACTGACGGAGAACGGCCATGACCGCACACGCCCTGCAACGCGACAACGTCATCACCCTGCCCACGGTGCGCCTGGTCACGGGCAAAAAGCTCTCGGTGGACGACATCTACCCGCGCCTGTTCGACGCCATCCTGGAACAACGCATCGCCCCGGCCAGCCGCTTCACCGAGCAAAGCCTGGGCGAAACGTTCGGGGTGAGCCGCAGCGTGATTCGCCGGGTGCTGGCCAAGCTCTCGCACCAGCAGGTCATCATCCTGCGCCCCAACCACCGCGCCCAGGTAGCCGCACCGGATGCCCAGCAAACCCGGCAAATCCTGGAAGCCCGGCGGCTGACGGAAATCACCGTGGTGCAACTGGCCTGCGCCCAGGCCAAACCGGCGCAACTGCGCCAACTGCGCGAGCTGATCGCACGGGAACGGGACTGCATCGAACGCGACCAACGCGCACCGGCGATTCGCTTGTCTGGGGAATTCCACCTGCAACTGGCCGCCATCGCCGGTAACCAGCCGCTGGCGCAATTTCTCAATAGCCTGGTGCCGCTGACGTCGCTGGTGATTGCCCAATATGAAAAGAAAGCCTGCACGTATTGCGCGTGGCAGGAACATGTGGCGATCGTGGATGCGCTGGAGCGCGGGGACGTGCGCTCGGCTGTCGAGTTGATGACCCGGCACCTGGACCACCTGGAAGCCAAGCTGCTTGCGCGTGACTGAACCGCGCAGCGCTTCAACGGCCGCATAGAGTAGGAGGCGGATTCACATCCGCCGTCCTCTCACACCACCGTACGTAC
>NZ_JBSVWN010000029.1:0-70936 GCF_054071325.1 Pseudomonas sp. SDO5215_S409
CGAGGCACTTGAAGCCGTAGTCAATAAGTAAATTATTTCGAAAACAGTACACTAGGGACAATACTATCGCTAGTCAATGCCAAGGGAATCGCCCCCGAGGCGTTCCCTTTAGCAATAGATGGCTAGCCAGGTTTACGCCAGTTTCACATACTTCAGCGAATGGGCGTTGTACTGCTAAAGGCAGGTACTGGCTATCTAAACAGTAATGTCGGCCAGTCTATATGTGTCTACGGGAGTAAAGGAAGGCCCGGATCAGGCCCTCTTGCTGAATTCGCCTTTTACCACGATGCCGCCGGCAAGGCCGTCGAGGTAGTTCGCATACCATTGCATCATGCTTGTGCGCTGCGGTAGGTACTGAGCCTTGTTGTAGATGCCGGCAACGCCGGGTTTTTTGTGTGAAAGCTGGGCCTCGACGTGGTTCTCGTCGAACCCGTTCTCGTTGAGCACTGTCGACGCGATATGTCGAAAGCCGTGACCGGTTTGTCGGCCCTCATATCCCATACGGCGTAGCGCCATCAAAAACACGGTATCACTGCGTGGTTTGGTGTGGTAGCTACGGCCAGGGAACAGAAGGGGATAGCTGCCGGTGTACTGGCGCAGTTCCTCCAGCGCCTCGATCGCCTGAGACGAAAGCGGCACCAGGTGTTCAAGGCCCTTTTTGCGGCCTTTGCGCTCGACTGGGATCGTCCAAATCTTCTTGGCGAAATCGAACTCCGACCACTGCGCCTCGCGCAGCTCGCTAGGGCGCACGGCGAACAGGCTCAGCAGGCGAAGGCCGAGACGCACATCGTGGGCGTGCGGATAGGCAGCGATGGCGCGGATCAGGCCGGGAAGCTCATCGGGTGAGACGTGGGCGTAGTTTTCGGTTTTGCCGGACTGGAGGTATTTTTGCAGCCCATCAAGCGGGTTATGGGTTGCCCGGCCAGTTACCCGTGCCAGGTCGTAGGCGTCTCGGCAGTACGAGCGCACCCGGCTCATTTGCTCGAGGATTCCCTGCTGCTCCATGCCGCGCAGAAACTCCATCCACTCAAGCGGTGTGATGTCTGCGTAGGGGCGCTTGCCGAACACTGGGAAGACGTGACGTTCCAGGGCGCCGATGATTCGCTTGGCGGTGCCGGCGTCCCAGTTGGTGAGACGTGATGCGTACCACTCTCTCGCCAGTGGCTCGAATGTCTCGCCGGCGACATCCCTTTCTGCTTTCTTGCGGGCTTGCTTGGTAACGATCGGGTTTTTGCCGTCGGCGGCGTCGGTGCGCAATTCGCCCGCTTTCTGCCTGGCGACTGATCCGCTCACCTCGGGGTAACCGCCAAGCCCAAGCCATGACCATTTGCCGACGGGCTTCTTGTAGCGAAGCTGCCAGGACTTTTGGCCATCAGGCTTCACGCGGAAATAAAGGCCGCTCCCGTCCAGCTCGCGATACTCGTTGGCATCAGGCTCCAGGCCGGCCAATGCGGTATCGGAAAGGGGGCGGCGTTTTATCTCGGATCGCTTTATTTTGGCTTGTATCCCCTCGGTTCAATTATTTTTCGAGGATACACAGGGGGAAGGTATAGGGGGATACAAGGAGAGATAGCCAGAAACAAGAAAGCCCGCACAAGGCGGGCTTCTTGAGGTGATTCACAGACTGCTGTAGACATCTATGGATCGGTACTTGGTGGCTACACAGGGACTTGAACCCCGGACCCCAGCATTATGAATGCTATGCTCTAACCAACTGAGCTATGTAGCCAAGTGGCGCGCATTATTCGCGCAGAACGCGGATGCGTCAAGCGCTTTTTTCTAGATTTTTTCTACGCTATCAATTGTTTATCGACAACCCCGGGCCGAAGCGACGAGTGGTGGAGTGTGTGCCCTCGGTGGGTCAGTGGGGGGCCATGCATTCGAGGGAGCGGTCCACCAGGGTCTTGGCCATTTCCACCAGGTGCCACACGGCCTGGATTCTGGCGCGGTCGTGGGGTTGCAGGCCTTCGCGGCAGTCGAGTGCGGTGGCCGAGGCGCTGTGGAGCAGGTGGGCGGTGTAGAGCAGGGCGTCTTCGAAACTCAGGTGTTCGCTGGCGGTGTAGCACTGAGTGGGTGGGTCGGGCAGTACATGGGTCATGGTGTAGCTCCTATTGGACAGGGGAGCCGCTACCGACGCTGCTAAACGAAAGGTGGCGGCTGTACGCGGGTTAGCAGACCGGCCAATAGAAAACCGGCGCACCCGAAGATGCCCCACGCACAGCCACCATAACTGGGGATGTAAACCGTGCGTCTATTGGTTCGGGCTGCTAAACCCGGTCGCCGAAAATCAGCGACGAACCGAAGACTAGCCACCCACCCCCACCAGGCACAAGGCCGAAAGATTCTCTAGGAAACCTCCCGCAAATTAAAGCGATTTACCCTGCTGGCTCTTTCATCCCGTTCGTTAGCCCCCTAACGGGATAGCCTTCCTGCACCCAAAAGTGGCACATTGTCGCACCTGCCCCTGTGCACCCACCCGTTGTACGGAAATAACCCCCATGGCTCAGAGCAATTCCCCAACCGCCAGCCCGCTGGTGATGCGCATCATCGGCGCGGTGGCGCTGGCGCATTTGATCAATGACTTGATCCAGTCCGTGCTGCCGTCCATCTACCCCATGCTCAAGGCCAACTACGGCCTGACGTTCACCCAGGTCGGCCTGATCACCCTCACGTTTCAGGTGACCGCATCGCTGCTGCAACCCTGGGTCGGCTATTACACCGACCGCCACCCCAAGCCCTACCTGTTGCCCTGCGGCACGGTGTGCACGCTGGTGGGTATTTTGATGATGTCCCAGGTGGGCAGTTTCCCGCTCATTTTGCTGGCGGCGGCGTTGATTGGTGTGGGCTCGTCCACCTTTCACCCCGAAGCCTCGCGCGTGGCGCGCCTGGCCTCGGGCGGGCGTTATGGGTTGGCGCAGTCCACCTTCCAGGTAGGGGGTAACGCAGGGTCTGCGTTTGGCCCGCTGCTGGCGGCGGCGATCATCATTCCTTACGGGCAGGGCCATGTGGCCTGGTTCGGCCTGTTCGCGGTGTTTGCGTTGGTGCTGCTGTATGCCATCAGCCGTTGGTACGCCAACCACCTCAACCTGTTCAAGCTCAAGCAAGGCCAGGCCGCCACGCACGGGCTGTCCAAGGGCCGGGTGCTCAGCGCGCTGGTGGTGCTGGGGCTGTTGGTGTTTTCCAAGTACTTCTACATGTCCAGTTTCACCAGCTATTTCACCTTCTACTTGATCGAAAAGTTCGACCTGTCGGTGGCCAGCTCGCAACTGCACTTGTTCCTGTTTCTGGGCGCGGTGGCGGCGGGGACGTTTTTTGGCGGGCCGATCGGCGACAAAATCGGGCGTAAGGCCGTGATCTGGTTTTCGATCCTGGGCGTGGCGCCGTTCACGTTGATCCTGCCCCACGTGGACCTGTTCTGGACCACCGTGTTGAGCGTGGTGATCGGCTTTATCCTGGCCTCGGCGTTCTCGGCGATTGTGGTGTACGCGCAGGAGTTGGTGCCGGGCAATGTGGGCATGATCGCCGGTGTGTTCTTTGGGCTGATGTTCGGGTTTGGCGGGATCGGTGCGGCGCTGCTGGGGCACCTGGCGGACATTCATGGCATCGAGTACGTGTACACGCTGTGCTCGTTCTTGCCGCTGTTCGGCGTGCTGGCGATTCTGTTGCCGCGCACCAAAAAAGCCTGAGGGGTGGGTATGCCCTGTCCCTGGGCAGTACCGCTCCTAGCGGGAGGCGTGGGGCTGGGTGACGCGCTTGAGTTGCTCGCGGGCCCGCGAAAGCCGCGAGCGCACAGTGCCGATGGGGATGGCCAGGACGTCGGCGGTGTCCTGGTAGCTGCCGTCGGTTTCCAGTGAGGCGTAGAGCGTGTTGCGCATTTCGGCGGGCAGGTTGTTGATGGCGCACAGGGTGGTTTCCAACCGGCGGTTGACCTCGAATTGCCAGCCCAGGTCGCTGACCTCTTCCTGGCCGTGCCACAGCGTCTCGTCGAATTCGCAATGCACTGGCTTGGCGTAGAGCCTGCGAAAGTGATTGCGGATCAGGTTCTGCGCGATCCCGCACATCCAGGTGCTGAGCGTGGCCTGGCCGCCAAAACGGTCGCGGCTGCGCCAGGCCTCAAGGTAGGTCAACTGCACAATATCTTCGGCATCATCGGGGTTGAGCACGCGCTTGTGAATGAAACTGCGCAGCTTTTTCTGTTGCTCGCTCGACAGGTCAAGCAAGGTCTGTGACGCAAAGGAGCAGGTGGTTTCAATGACATGGGTTGAGTGATCCATGGTTTTTTTCCTCAGGGCAGTTACTGTCGAAAGGTGTGCGACAGGCCCCCTAAGCACCGCTTGTGCCAAGCAAAAAATATTTATATCCAGTTGATATATATAGATATTTTTCTGTATGACTGCCCCTGCTTTGCAAGAACTTGCGCCGCCAACAGCACCCCAGCGCCGGTTGTTGCGCGCGCAAGAAAATGTGTCAGAGCGATGGGAACTGTTCGGGAGTGGCCTGCCACACAAGGGGCACCAGACCCCACTCCCGGCACCCCCTTATGAAAGTCGACACCTCCCTGAGCGATGTTCAGAACCTCCCGCCCTTGGCCTCGCCGCCGGTCACGCCGCTGGCGAACACCACGGCGCCCCAAGTGCCTCAACACAGCAACGCCGAAGAGATCGGCATGCTGTTCAGCCAACAGGTCGAGCTGAGCAGCAAGGCCCTCGATCAGCGCCAACTGAGCGTGTCGAGTGCCGGGTCCCAGGTTGAAAAAATCGAACAACTGGCGCAGCTCTACGACCAACTGGGCCACCCTGCGCAAGCGAGCCTGGCGCACATGGCGCGCCAGGTGCGTATCCGTCTGCTGCAACGGGCCAGTGTTGAGGACGTGCTCAAACTCACTGGCGACGACCCGGTGCGTACCCACGTGGTGTTGCAGCATGCGGGCCTCTTGGCGCAGGTGGAGGGGCGCAGCCACGAAGCCCAGCAGGCCGACGAAATGCTCGCGCAGGTGCACGCTCAATACGCGCCGCAGATTCAGGCCGGGCTCAACACCGCGCACTCTCTGCTCAAGGGCTGCCAGGACCCGGACCTGCGCCAGGCCGTCCGCCAGCTCTATTACGCCAGCGTGGTGGTGCGCCAGTCCCTGGCGTTGATGATGCAATCGTTGCTCGGCCTGTTTGGCAGCGAAGGCTTCAACAACGGCCTGCAGTTGATGCGTCGTGCGCTGGCCGATGACGTCGCGGCGCGCAGCCCTTCTTCCCCCACGGTGCAACTGCGCACCTTGCTGCTGGGGTTGCAGGCCTGCGGTCAGCTTAACGGCGTGTTGTGCGGTTGCCGCGAATTGATGCTGCGCCTGCCGCCTGAGTGGCCGCGTACCGAGGCCGAGGCCGTGGCGTTGCTGCAACGCCTGTTGGGCTACGCCAGCACCGGCATCGCGCCCAGTGAGGTTGAGCGCCTGGGCCGCGAGTTGGGTGGGGAGGGGCTGTCGGGGCAACTGGTGATGCTCAACGCGTTGTACCCGTTGCTGCAAAGCCTGCCGCTGGCGCTGTGGTGCGACAGTCGCGGGCGCCAGGACGCGTTGCACAATTTCCTCACGCTGATGGGCGAGCGCACCACGGCCGAAGGCCGCCTGGCCCTTAGCCTGGCGCCTTCTCTCTCATGACGTTGCTGCGATCGGTCAACGGCCTGCTGCTCAAAGTGGCGCGCCGGGCCGAGGTGCTGGGGGCGGTGGTGGTGCTGGCCATCGTCTTCATCTTTATCGTGCCGTTGCCCACCTGGCTGGTGGACATTCTGATCGCGCTGAATATCTGTATTTCCTGCCTGCTGATCGTGCTGGCGCTGTACCTGCCGGGGCCGTTGGCGTTCTCTTCGTTTCCCTCGATTCTGCTGCTGACCACCATGTTTCGCCTGGCGCTGTCGATCGCCACCACGCGCCTGATTCTGTTGGAGCAAGACGCCGGTGACATCGTCGAGGCCTTCGGCAATTTTGTGGTGGGCGGCAACCTGGCGGTGGGCCTGGTGATCTTCATGATCCTGACCCTGGTCAACTTCCTGGTGATCACCAAGGGCTCGGAACGGGTCGCCGAAGTGGCGGCGCGCTTCAGCCTCGACGCGATGCCCGGTAAGCAGATGTCCATCGACAGCGACCTGCGCGCCGGGCTGATCGACGGCCAGCAAGCGCGTGACAAACGCGACCAGCTCTCGCGGGAAAGCCAGCTGTTCGGCGCCATGGACGGCGCCATGAAGTTCGTCAAGGGCGACGCCATCGCGGGCCTGATTATTGTGGTCATCAACCTGCTCGGCGGCTTTTCCACCGGCATGTTCCAGCACGACATGAGCGCTGCCGACTCCATGGCGTTGTACTCGGTGCTGACCATCGGCGACGGCCTGATCGCGCAGATCCCCGCGCTGCTGATCTCGTTGACGGCCGGCATGATCATCACCCGCGTGGCGCCGGACGGGCGCAACCGCGGCGTCAACAACATGGGCGCCGAAATCGCCCGGCAAATGACCAGCGAGCCCAAGAGCTGGATGATCGCGTCGGTGGGCATGCTCGCGTTTGCCACGCTGCCGGGCATGCCCACCGTGGTGTTCATCCTCATCTCGCTGGCCACCGGCTGCCTGGGCTACTACCTGGCGCGCCAACGGCAAAAGGGCGAGCAACCGGACGCAGGTAAAGCCGCCGAAATTCCCGCCGAGCAAAATGGCGACGAAGACCTGCGCGGCTTCGACCCGTCGCGCCCCTACGTTTTGCAGTTTCCCCTGACGCAAAAAAACGCGGCGGTCACACTGGCGCTGTTGCAGGCCATCCGGCAGACCCGCAACGGCCTGGTCGCCAGCGTTGGGTTGACGCTGCCACCGTTCGACATCGACTACTCGCCGCTGCTGGCCGACGATGAATTTCGCTTCTGCGTGCACGAAGTGCCCATGCTCATGGCCACGATGGGTGAGCGTGTCGCCGTGGACCGCCAGACGCCAGGCGCCCAAGGCCAGGTCGGCCTTGCCGAACGCGACGAACAGGACTGGTGCTGGCTGCTGCCCGATGACCCGCTTCTGGCCGATGAACAGTTGGAACGCCTCACCAGCCATGCCCTGATCGTGGAGCGTATGCGCCGCGCGATGATGCTCAGCGGGCCGCAGTTTCTCGGCATTCAGGAGAGCAAGGCGGTGCTCAGTTGGCTGGAGTTCGCCCAGCCGGAACTGGTGCAGGAGCTGCAACGGATCATGCCGCTGTCGCGCTTTTCGGCGGTGCTGCAACGCCTGGCCAGCGAAGGCGTGCCCCTGCGGGCCGTGCGCTTGATCGTCGAGGCGTTGATCGAATACGGCCAGCACGAACGTGAGCCCGAAGCGCTCACCGACTACGCCCGCATCGCCCTCAAGGCGCAGATCTACCACCAGTACAGCGAGGCCGACGGCCTGCACGCCTGGCTGTTTTCCCCGCACACCGAAAACGTCTTTCGCGAGGCCCTGCGCCAGACCCAGACCGGGGTGTTCTTTGCCCTGGACAACGAGCACAGCGCAGCCTTTGTCGACCTGTTGGAGCAGGCCTTTTCGTTGCGCGCCAAGACCCGCAGCGTGCTGCTGGTAGCGCAGGATTTACGCAGCCCGCTGCGCACCCTGATGGTCGACGATTTCAACCATGTGCCGGTGTTGTCGTTCGCCGAGCTTGGCAGTTCGGCCAAGGTCAAGGTGCTGGGGCGTTTCGACTTGAACCAGAGCGGCCTGCTGCATGAGGCGGTGGCCTGATGCTGTACGAATTGCGGGTGCTCGACGGCCAACATCAGGGCGCGGCCTTGCCGCTGTTCGGTGAACAGTGGTGGATCGGCGCCACCGACGAAGCAGACCTGGCGCTGTATGACCCAGGCATTGCCGTACGGCATGCGCAGTTGCGCTGCGTGGCCGATTGCTGGTCGGTGCAGGCCCAGGAAGGCCTGTTGCACGATGGCGCCGGGCAGACCCAGGCACGCATCACCGACCTTGGCATCGACACGCCGTTTGCCGTGGGCAACGTGCGTCTGTACGTCGCCCTGGCCGACCAGCCCTGGCCACAGGAACCGGCCCCGGCTGCCCCGGCGCTCATCCGCACGCCACCCCCTGGAGCACCTGCGCTCCAGCAAAAACGCCTGGTGGGCCTGTTGGGGCTGGGGGCGCTGCTGACCCTCGCACTGGGCCTGGCGCTCACCGACGACCCACAGGCCTCGCTGATGGGCGCCACCGAGCACAAACCCGCGCTCGACAGTGCCTACGAGGTGCGCCAGCAACTGCTCAAAATGCTCGGTGAGCGTGAGCTGGGCGAGCGCCTCGCGCTGGAGGTCGTCAACGGCCAAGTGGTGATCAGCGGCGTGGCCAACGCCGACGAGGTGGGCCTGGTGTCGCGCATGCTCAATCGGTTTCGCGAGCAGTTCGACACGCCGGTGCCGGTGATCAGCCGGGTGCGCGAACAGAGCCGCCAGCTGCCGTTTCGCATCGTGCAGATCGTGGGCGGCACGAACGGCCACGTGGTCCTGGACGAAGGTCGCCGGGTGTTCTTGGGGGACGAAGTCGACGGCGTGCGGCTGATCTCCATCGAGCCCAACAAGGTGGTCTTCGACGGCCAGCAACGCTATGAGGTGGGCTGGTGAGCGACGACATCGCACAACGCCTGGCCGCCTGGCAGCGGCGCCAGGAAGCGGCGTTGGCGCAGTATTCGCCCGTGGCGATGCGCGGGCGCATCCAGCGGGTCAACGGCATGTTGCTGGAATGCCGGCTGCCGGGCTCGCGCATCGGCGACCTGTGCCTGGTAGAAAAACCCGAGGGCGACAGCATGCTCGCCGAGATCATCGGCTTTGATCAGCAAGACGCCGTGCTCAGCGCCCTGGGCAACCTGGAAGGCGTGCGCGTCGGCGCCAGCGTGCAGCGCCTGGGCATGCCGCACCGGGTGCGTGTGGGCGAAGACTTGCTGGGGGCGGTACTCGATGGCTTTGGCCGCCCGATAACGGGCAGCGGCCCCGGCGCGTTTGCCCGCCTGGACACCCAAGGGGCCACCCCGGTGTTGTGCGAGGCGCCGCTGCCCACCGAACGCCCGCGCATTCACCGCGCCTTGCCCACGGGCGTGCGTTCGATCGATGGCTTGCTCACCCTGGGCGAAGGGCAGCGCGTGGGCCTGTTCGCCGGGGCCGGGTGCGGCAAGACCACCTTGCTGGCCGAGATCGCCCGCAACGTGGACTGCGATGTGATCGTGTTTGGCTTGATCGGTGAGCGGGGGCGCGAGCTGCGCGAGTTTCTCGACCATGAACTGGACGACCAACTGCGCGCCAAAGCCGTGCTGGTGTGCGCCACCTCCGACCGCTCCAGCATGGAGCGCGCTCGCGCCGCCTTTACCGCCACCGCGTTGGCCGAAGGGTTTCGCAGCCAGGGCAAGCGCGTGTTGTTGCTGATCGACTCGCTCACCCGTTTCGCCCGCGCCCAGCGCGAAATTGGCCTGGCCGCCGGTGAGCCATTGGGGCGCGGCGGGCTGCCGCCTTCGGTCTACAGCTTGCTGCCGCGCCTGGTGGAACGCGCCGGGCTGACGCGCCAGGGCGTGATCACCGCGATCTACACCGTGCTGATCGAACAGGACTCCATGAGCGACCCGGTGGCCGATGAAGTGCGCTCGCTGCTCGACGGGCACATCGTGCTCTCGCGCAAACTGGCTGAGCGCGGGCACTACCCGGCGGTGGATGTGCTGGCCAGCCTGTCACGCATCTTGAGCAACGTGGCCGAGGCCGAACACCTTCGTGCCGGCACCGCGTTGCGACGGCTGTTGTCGGCGTATCAGCAGATCGAACTGATGCTCAAGTTGGGCGAATACCAGGCCGGTGCCGACGCCCTCACCGACCAGGCCGTGCAAAGCCGCCAAGCGGTCGAGGCGTTCTTGCGCCAGGACCTGCGCGAGCCGTCGCCGCTGGCGTCGACGCTGGACCAACTGAGCGAGCTGACGGCCTATGTCCCTTTCTGAACTCGACACCCTGCGCCGCCTGCGCAGGCACCGCGCCGACCGGGCCGAGCGCGCGCTGGGCGAGGCCAAAAGAGCCCAGGCGGCGTTGCTGGCGCAGGTCGAGCAGGCGCGCGGTGCACTGGCGCAAACCCGCCTGGACGAGGCCCGGCAAAGCGCTGAGCTGGCCCGCCAGCATCAGGGGCAAGTGCTGTCGATGCAGGCGCTCAAGGCCTGGGGCACGCAAGAGCGCACGTTGCTCGCGGGCACGGTTCGCGAAGAGGACCAACTTCAGGTGTTGTGCACGCAGCAGACCGACCAGTTGCCGCAGATCGAGCAAGCGCAAAAGCACGTGAGCCAATGCCTGCGGGACGTCGAAAAACTCAAGGAATTGTGTGCACTGCTCGCCGAGGAGTCCCCATGAACTCACCGCCTGTGACCCAGCCTGAACGCCCGCGTGAACCGCCTGCCGAACGCGTACCGCGTGGCGAAGGCGCAATCACCTGGGAGCACGGTCGCCTGTTTGCCCGCTACGTGGCAGGCGGCGGTGAGCGACCCAAGGCCGGGCACGCCGACGACGGGCTGTTCGTGAGCCTGTCTGACCAACTGGCGCTGCGCCTGTGCGACCCCTCTCAATCGCCGTTGCAGGCGGTGCTGTACCTGCCGCGCCTGGGCCGCATCCACCTCAGCGCCCGGCGCGAGCTGGCGACGTGGGACATCGCCCTGCGCGCCGAAGAGGCGCCCACCTCACGCTGGCTGGTGGGCGCGCGCGCGGGGTGCGAAGACCGTCTCGCCCGTGCGCTCGGCCAGCCGGTGCGGATGCAGGTGATTGACGTGGACGAAACATGAGGCTGACGCCGCTGAAAGTCCCCGTGGTGGACGGCGCCAAGGTCGCGGCGCGGCGCCAGTTGGGCCGTGGCCTGCGGCTGTGCTTTGAGGTGGCGGGCAAGGCCGGTGAACTGTGCCTGGAACCTGGGCCTGCGCCAGCGGGCCAGGGTCTGCTGTCGGTGGAGACGGCCCACGGTGTGCTGACGTTCAGCGAGCCCGGCGCGGTGCTCAGTTTGTGGGGTGAGCACCCGGTGGTGCTGGCCGAGGCGGGCAACGACCCGCATGCCTGGTTCTGGGCGCTGTTCCAGGACGGGCTGAGCCCGCAACTGGTGGCGCTGTTCGGTTACCTGCGCCCGCTCGGCCAGGTGCACAGCAAGGCGTTTGGCTGCCGGTTGACGGTGACGCTGGACGGCGCCCGGGTCGTTGCGCGGCTGATGCTGGCGCCTGCCAGCCTGGCCGCGCTGATCGGCGCCGCCGCATGGGCGCCGCTGGCGCGCGCCTTGCCTGCCGGGTTTGCGTTGGGCCTGCCGGTGTCGGTCGGCGGCCTGCGTCTGTCGCTCACCCAATTGAGCGGCCTGCGGCCCGGTGATGTGGTGCTGCTCGAATCGGTGTTGTTCAACGCCCACGGTGACGGCCAGGTACGCCTGGGCCGGCGGCGCTTGCGCGGGCGTATCGACGATGAAACCGGCGCCCTGCGCCTGACGCTTTTGGCTCTAGAGGACACGGCTATGGATGACGAACTGGAAATGGGCGCCCACGGGCACGCCTGGGACGGGCAGGGGCATGATCAAGCGCCGGTCGATGCGTTTGGGCACGAGCCGTTCGACGAATTGGCGATGGCCCTGACGGTGCGCTGCGGCACCTTGCAACTGACCTTGGGCGAACTGCGCCAACTGGTGCCGGGCGCGGTGCTGGGGTTATCGGGCTACGCGCCGGGCATGGCCGGGTTGTATTACGGCGACCGGCCCATTGGTCGCGGGCAATTGGTGGAGGTGGAGGGTCGCCTTGGCTTGCAGTTGTCCCACGTGATTTTTTCCCGATGAGTTTCCAGGGGGTCGACCCCCTATTGCTGGCGCTGTTTCTGGGCGCGTTGTCACTGATGCCGATGTTGTTGATCGTGTGCACGGCGTTTCTGAAAATCGTCATCGTGCTGATGATTACCCGCAACGCCATCGGCGTGCAGCAAGTGCCGCCGAGCATGGCGCTCAACGGCATTGCGCTGGCGGCCACGCTGTTTGTGATGGCGCCGGTGGGGTACGAGATCGCGCAGATCATCAAGGTTTCGCCGGTGGATACCAGCAGCGTGCAGGCATTCCAGGACACCGGCCTGGTCGCGATCCAACCGCTGCGCGCGTTCATGCTGCGCAACATCGACCCGGACCTGCTTATTCATCTGCATGAAAACACCGCCCGCCTGTGGCCGCCGGAAATGGCCCGGGCCACCGAGCGCGAAGACCTGATCCTGCTGATCCCGGCGTTCGTGCTGTCGCAATTGCAGGCGGGGTTCGAGGTGGGGTTTCTGATTTACATCCCGTTCATCGTCATCGACCTGATCGTGTCCAACCTGCTGTTGGCGCTGGGCATGCAGATGGTGTCGCCGATGACCATTTCACTGCCGCTCAAGCTGTTGTTGTTTGTGTTGGTGTCGGGGTGGTCGCGCTTGCTCGACAGCCTTTTTCTCTCCTTTCTTTGAGTAGCCCATGGACCCGATTCAGCTGTTCAAGCAAGGCATGTTGCTGGTGGTGGTGCTGTCGGCGCCGCCGTTGATCGTGGCCGTGATTGTGGGCGTGCTGACCTCGCTGGTGCAGGCCTTGATGCAGGTGCAAGACCAGACGCTGCCCTTTGGCATCAAGCTGGTGGCGGTGGGCATCACCCTGGCGCTGACCGGGCGCTGGATCGGCGTGGAACTGATGAAACTGATCCACCTGACCTTTGACATCGTGGCGCGTTCGGCGCTTTGAGAGGTGCCCGTGAATGTGCCCTTTATTGAATACCTGCCGAGCCTGGTGCTGGGCATGGCGCGTATTTATCCCTGTGCGTTTCTGGTGCCCGCGTTCTGTTTCAACCACCTGCGGGGCATGCCGCGGCACGTGATCGTTGTGGTGTTGGCGTTACTGCCGATGCCGGGCATTCATGCGGTGTTGATGGGCCAGGAATTGAGCGTGCTGCTGGTGGTCGGGCTGGCGCTCAAAGAGGTCGCGCTGGGGTTTTTACTGGGGGTGTTGCTGTCGATGCCGTTCTGGTTGTTTGAAGGCGTGGGGGCGTTGCTGGACAACCAGCGCGGCGCCTTGATTGGCGGGCAACTCAACCCCTCGCTGGGCCCAGATGCGACGCCTATCGGGCACCTGTTCAAGCAGTTGAGCATCTTTTTGCTGATCGTCACCCTGGGCCTGGGCGCAATGACTCAGGTGATCTGGGACAGCTATCTGATCTGGCCGCCGACCGCGTGGTTGCCGGTGCTGGCGGCCAACGGGTTCAGCACGTTCTTGCAAGTGCTCAGCGACACTTTCACCCACATGACCCTCTACGCCGCGCCGTTCATTGCGCTGTTGCTGTTGATCGAATTTGCGATTGCCCTGCTCAGCCTGTACAGCCCGCAGCTGCAAGTGATGGTGCTGTCGATGCCAGCCAAGAGCCTGGCGGGGTTGGCGTTTTTGCTGGTGTACCTGCCCACCTTGCAGGACTTGATCGTGGGGCGCATGAGCCAGTTGGGCGACCTGCGGCATGCCCTGGGCCTGATGTTCCGGGCGGTGCTGCCGTGAGCGATTCGGGCGAGAAAAAACACCCTGCCAGCGCCAAGAAACTGCGCGACCAACGCAAAAAAGGCCAGGTTGCGCAAAGCCAGGATATGGGCAAGTTACTGGCCCTCACGGTGATCAGCGAGATCGCGCTGTTCACCGCCGACACCAGCCTGTTGCGCCTGCAGCAACTGATGATGTTTCCCATGGAGCGGTTCGGCCAGCCGTTCGTGCGGGCCTTGCAGGAAGTGGTGGTGGACGCCGCCGTGGTGTTTCTGGGGTTCGCCTTGCTGATGGCCGCCGTGGCGATCGTGTCCAAGTTGATCAGCAGTTGGATGCAGTTCGGTTTCCTGTTTGCGCCCCAGGCATTGAAGCTCGATTTCAACCGGCTCAACCCACTGAGCCAGCTCAAGCAGATGTTCTCGGCCAAGTCCTTGATGAACCTGCTGATGGGCGTGGTCAAGGCGCTGTTTTTGTCGTTGATTTTGTACGTGACCGTGGGCCCGTCGCTGGGCGCGCTCATCGGTTTGACCAGCGGCGACCTGCCCGGCTACATCGCCGCGCTGATCGCGTTGTTTCGGCATGTCCTGCATGTGTGCCTGGGGCTGTTGCTGGTGTTGGCGCTGGTTGACCTGGCCTTGCAAAAGTATTTTTTCGCCAAGCAGATGCGCATGACGCAGGTGGAGCTGATCAAGGAATACAAGGACATGGAAGGCGACCCCCATGTGAAGAACCAACGGCGTTCCCTGGCCTATGAGCTGGCCCAGGAAGAGCCCAAGGTCAAGCTGCCCAAGCTTGAGGAGTCGGACATGCTGGTGGTCAACCCCACGCACTTTGCCGTGGCCCTGTATTACCGCCCGGGCGAGACGCCGCTGCCGTTGCTGGTGGACAAAGGCACCGACGCCGTGGCCCGCCAGTTGATCGAGCGCGCCAAGGCGGCCGAGGTGCCGGTGATCCAATGCGTGTGGCTGGCGCGCACGTTGCACCGGCAAGCGCTTGGCGAGGCGATCAGCCGCGACACTTTGCAGGCCGTGGCGCTGATCTACCGCACCCTGCGCGAGCTGGATGACGAGGCCAAGCGGCACACCCTGGAGCTGCCCGAACTCGAACAGCGCTGAGTGTCAGTACGGCGTGCCGGCGTCCAGTGCCGCCAGGCCGGCCAGCGAGAGCAGGCGGCTGATGCCGTCCTCCACACGGGCAGGCGCGGGTAACGCCTGCCACATCACCAGCGCGCCGTCGGCGTCCAGGTAGACAAAGCAGCCGTCGAAGGCCAGCGGCTGTTCGAAGCGTCGTGCCATGATGCGGCGCACCTGGCCCGGCATGAGCGCCTGGGGGGTGATCTGCAACGCCAGGCCCGCGTTCAGGCGGCGCACGCACAGACCCGGCGACAGCGCCAGGTGTGCGTCGCGCCCGTCGACAAAGGCCGCGCGGGCATCGGCGGCCGGTGGCAGTGCAGGTGTCATCGTTCCAGCGAGACGGTCTGGTAGTCGGCGCGTTCCCCCGACGGGCCGGGGTCGACCCGCATCTGTGGCGGCCACCAGACCACCAGCGTGTCGGCGCTCGATTGTGGGCGGGAGCACGAGTCGCCCTTGCACGTGGGGGTGCAACCGGCCATGAGCGCAGCCAGGCCAATGAGGGTCACAGCGGGGAGGGTTTTATTCATGGCGCACGGTTCCGGGCAGGGGTGATGAGGGAGGGGCGGGGCACGCTGATGTGTTCGTCCTTGACCACGGGACGCATGGCGATGAACACCTCGGCTTCTTCACCCGGGCGTAGCCAGGCGCGGGGCCAGACGCTCACGGCCAGGGTTTGGGCGTTGCTGCATTCGCGCTCGTCGATGCGCACGTTGCGCGGGTACTGGTTGCGCAGCACCACCACCGCCACGTTGAACTGCGGCCCGGCATACCACTGGCTGCGCTCGGTGTTGAGGGCCAGCAGGTCGCGGGTGTTGCACAGCGTTTCGATGCCCAGCGGCATCGGCGCCAGTTTGAAGCCGGTGGGCACGTTGCCGCTGACCAGGTTGGCGAGGGTAAAGGTGATGTCGGCCCGCTTGACCACCGGCGCGTGCGGCGCCACGCGCCGGGCCAGTGGTTTGAGTGCGGCTTGCAGTTCGACCTGGTCGTCCGGGGGCAAATAGCGCGACGGGTCAGCCTGATCGCCGATCACCCGGGGGGTAAGGATGAACAGGCGCTCGCGCCGATTGTTCTGGCGCTCGGTGGATGAAAACAGCGCCTTGCCCAGCAGCGGGATGTCCCCCAGCAGCGGTACTTTGTTGAGCCTGTCGCTGTTTTGCGTCACATGAAAACCGCCCACCACCAGTGAGCGCTTTTCGGCCATGACCGCTTGGGTGCTGACCTTGCCGCGCCGCACATCAGGGCCCAGGCGCTGGGGGTTGGACTCGTCGAAGTTGCCGTCTTCGATGTCGACGGCCAAGTGGATCTGGTGGTTGCCACGGCTGGTGATCACCCGGGGCACCACCTGAAAGCTGGTGCCGACGGTGATGGGCAGGATGGTCGCGTTTTCGCTGCCGGCCGTGAGGTATTGGGTGCGGTTGAAGTCGATCACGGCGGGCTGGTTTTCCAGGGTCAGCACCGACGGGTTGGACACCATGCTCGCCAGCCCGCGGGCCTCGAGGGCGCGCACATCGGCATAGAACCGTTCGCGGTTATCGATGCTCAACTGCGTGGAAGTACCGGGTGCCAGGTTGTTGGCCCAGGTGCGAAAGCGGCTATTCTGGAAGCCCCAGTTCACGCCGAACTCGCGCAGTTGCGTGCGCTCGATGTCGAGGATGATGGCGTCGATTTCCACCAGTTTGCGCGCCACGTCCAGTTGGGCGATCAGGTCGCGGTACATGGCCTGGCGTTCCGGCAGGTCGTAGATCAGCACGGCGTTGTTGCGCACATCGGCCTCCACGCGGATACGCCCCGCCGGCACGCTGGCGCGCGGGGAAACGCTCACGCCCGGGGTGAAGGTGTCGAGGCTGCCGGGCGGCGCGAGCATCTGCCCCAGCAGCGGGTTGGCCAGGCGCGGCAGGTCCTGGGCCAGCGGCGACACCACCGGCGCAGGCCGCTGGGCCGATGGCGCGCCCATGTGGCTGGCGCTGCGCGGTTCCAGCAGGTTGCGCAGCATGCTGGCGACGCCTGGGATGGTGATTTTTTCACCCCGGTAGTCAACCAGCCGGTCGACGGCATTGGCGAACCGCAGCGGGTAGCTCAATACGCTTTGCTTTTCGTCGGGGGCCTTGCGCTGGCTGCTGAAGTGCTTGATGTGTTCGATGTAGCGCTTGGGGCCAGACACCAGGACCACGCCGTCGTCTGGCAACTCGCCCCAGCCGAAGCGGCTGTCGAGCAGGCCGATGTCGGTGAGCGCCTGCTTGAGGTCGGCCACGGTTTCGGTGGACACCTCAAGGCGCGCCGATTCTTGCTGGTCGAGGGCGCTGATGTAGAGGGTGTTGTTGTACATGAACCACTGGAAGCGGTGTTCCACGCCCAGCCGGTCGAGCAGGGCTTGAGGCGTCTTTGCGCGGATCTTGCCGTTGACGTTGCCCTCCAGCAGCCCGTCGATCTGCACCTGGGTGCCAAAGGTCTGGGCGAAGTCCTCGAGCATGTCGCGGATGGGCTTGTGCTCGGCCTCGTAGGCATACGAGGTGTTTTTCCATTCCGGTGGCACCGCCGCGTGGGCGCCGGGCAGCGGTGCCAGCAGCCACGGCAGCACGGCGAGCCAGCGCCAGGGAGTGGTGGCGGGCGCATCAGGGCCCAAACGGTTGCGTTTGTAGGTCTTGTTATTCATCAAGGGTTCTCGGGTTAGTACGGCGACGGGCGCAACGAGGTGAAGCCTGGTTTGGGGGCGGGCCTGGCCAGGCGTGTCACGGTGGCGCGCCAGGCATCGCGTTGGTTGAGCAAGGCTTGCAGGCAGGTCAGCACGTGGTCTTCGGGGCAGCGCCCGGGCAAGCGCTGCAACAGCCAGAGCTGGTCGCGGGTGGGCGCAAGTGCCAGGGCACCGGCGAAGTGCGCAAGGCTGGCCTGGCCCGGGCGCATCCAGGTTTGCAGGGGGAGGTTGTCGAGCCCGTCGCGCGTCAGTTGCACCTTGAGCAAAAGGCTGTCCTGGACGCGTTGCAGGTGTATTTCGTGGTCGTCCTCAAACAGCGAGTGCTGTTGTACGTGGCCGCTCAATACACCGGCGAACAGGCCGCGGCCTTCACTGGATGCCATCGATGATGACTTTGGCTTTTTCGTTCAGGTAGTGGGTGTAGGTGGAGCTGGCGGACATGCTGGCTACCATGAAAAATCGCTCGTCGGCCATGGCCTCGAGTTTTTCCTGGGGCGCCAGGCCGCTTTGGGTAATGTGCTCCAGGCGCTTGGTGGCGTTGTCCAATTGCCGGTAGAGCCCGGCTTGTATGCGGTAGTCAAAGCTCATCGATCTGCCTCCAGGGGGTATGTGCTGACTGTGTGGCGCCCTGTTTGTAACCAGTTCCATCGCACGTCGATCAACGCCTTGGGTGCTCGGCTTCGGCCATCAGCAGGCTGTCCAGGGCCGAGGTCCAGTCGACCCGGATCCCGCCCTCGTCGGTTTCCAGCATCAGGGTGTGCGGGGGCAGGCTGTCTTCGGGGCGCAGGTTCCAGGGCACATCGTTGTGGATGCCCAGCCACTGCTCCACGGTTTCGCGGTCGTGGGGGTTGCAGAGCAGGGTGGCCTGGGTGGCGGGGATGTGCGTGGCCAGCAGGTGCTTGAGCAGGGCGCTGACGCGGTGGGGCGGGGGCAACTCGTCCAGCAGGTTGCGGATGGCCTGGTGGGTCACGGTGGTGGCGATCTGTTCAAGCTGGTCGCACATGGCCTGGCGTTGGTTTTCCCAGCGCAGGAGCTGGGCGTTGGCCTGTCTCCAGAAGTCCAGCCAGGCGCTCTCCAGCAGCGCCGCCTGCCGGGCCTGCGCCTCGACGAGTAGCGCGTCGGCCTGCGCCCGGGCGCGTTCAAGCAACTGCGCGGCTTGGGCTGCGTCGGCGAGCAGTTCGCGGTTGATCAGCGGCGAGGGGAGCCTGGGGGTATGGGGGGGCAGCTCAATCGTGCGTCGGCATAACATCGCAATCGCTCCTGGGTGAAGGCGCCGGGCTCACGCGCCAGATGACCGCCTGCCACAGCGTGCCGAGGCGGCCATGGCTGTCGGCGAACCGGGGATGTTGTTCCAGCGCCCGCACCCGGGGCCGGGCAAACAGCAGCCGCAGGCGCTCCCACACGGCGGGTTCAACCCAGGCGCGTAAGGAGTGCAGCGGGTCGTCGATGCCGGTCAGCACCGGGTCGGGCGGCATGGCCTTGGCCAGGCGCAGGCACCACATCTGTTGCTCTTCGTCCAGCTGGCTCAAGTGGGTGGGACGAAACACGCAGTCGACCAGCATCAGCATCAGGTCGCGTTGTGGCGCGCTGGCGAGGATCAGTTGCAGCAGGACCGGTGAAGGTTCCACCGGCAGGCACGGCGCGATACCCAGGGTGCGGCTGGCCAGGGCATGGCGGCTGCGGCACAGCGTAGGCGGCAGGCCCGGCCAGGCCTGTGGGGAATGGGTCCAGGGCCTGGCCCACCAATGGGCCCAGGCCTGTTGTGGGGTCATGGGGCGGTGTGCGCGACGCGGCGGCGCCAGACGACCAGCGCGGCGCCCGCCAGCAGCGTGCTGAGCACGAGCGCGCCCAGGCTGCTGCGCCAAAAGGCGAGGTCGTCCGCGGGCACCAGGAACGGGCCGAAGTAGCCCATCTGCTGTTGTTCCTGATAGGCCACGGCGGGCACGAACACCACGGTGAGTTTTTGCGCGTTGTCCACCGCCGAGGCCATCCCTGGGATGCTGCTGGCAACCATTCGGCGCACACGGGGGCGGATATTGTCGGGCTCCAGTCGCGGGTCGTGCTTGATGAACACCGAGGCTGACGCGGGCTGCACGGGCTCGCCCGGCGCGATGCGTTCGGGCAGCACCACGTGCACCCGGGCGACGATCACACCGTCGATTTTCGACAGGGTGGCTTCCAGCTCCTGGGACAAGGCGTAGATGTAGCGGGCGCGTTCCTCCAGCGGCGTGGAAATCACGCCTTCCTTGCGAAAGATCTCGCCAAGGGTGGAGCGCGCAACCTTCGGCAGCCCGGCGGCTTCCAGCGTGCGGACGGCGCGGCCAATGTCCTGGGCCTTGACGCGCACGACCACGCCGTCTTTGGCGGGCACCTTTTGGGCGCGGATCTGCTTGTCTGCCAGTTCGGCGATGACTTCGTTGGCTTCCTGTTCCGAGAGCTGACGGTGCAGCTCCACGGATTCGCCGCAGCCGGCAAGCTGCAAGGTCAGGGAGAGGAGCAGGGCGGTGGTGAGCCAGCGGAGCATAGGCGACCTATTGCAGGTTGGTGAGTTTCTCGACCATTTGTACGGACTTGTTGACCACTTTCACGGTGACCGCTAGTTGCTGGTGGGCATTGGACAGGGTCTTGCTGATCTCGCGGGTATCTTTGGTGATCTTGTTGGCACTCAGGTCGCGCAGCCCCCGGGTGACGCGTTTGGACAAGGTCTGCAACTGGTTCGAGCGATCGACCAGTGCATTGGCGCCGACGGCCGAGTGGGCGGCCCCAGGTGCGGCGAGTTGGGCATTGAAGAAGCTCACGTCGGCCTGCTGATCCAGTTCGGGCAGTGGGGGCTGGGCTGCGGAACGGCTGGCTTGAGCAAGGGGCTCTGTTTTGATGAGCATCTGGAACTCCGACATTGTGTAAAGGGCGCGGTAAAAGGTTTCCTCTATTACGCAATAGAGGAAACCGGCGGGTCAGAACCTCAGTTTTTCCATGTTCACTTTTGTGGCGGCGAGTATTTCCGAATGAAGACCGGCTTCTGCCGACTTGACGGTGGCGGCCTCGCGTTTTACGCGAACACGTTCAAGTGCTTCTTCAGTGGCGGGGGAGAAATTTCCCGCAGCGGGGGTCAGTGAATTAGTTTCCATAACATAAGCCTCTATTACGGTGTGGGGTTTATTGTCGAGCCATCGCTTAGTGCGAATGAGTCACTGGCTCGGCAATAGGTGGCGCGTGCGCGGGACACAGTTCCTTTAACTTTAATCGCCAATGTTTCTGCTTGTTTCTTGTTTTTTAAAAGGGCTTAACTCAGGGCGATATCCAACTGTTTCATTCGGTGATACAGCGTGCGTTTAGGCATGCCCAAGTTAAGGGCGACCACGTCCACGTTGTGATCGTGACGGCGCAGGGCTTCTTCGATCAGCAGTTTCTCGATCTGTTGCAGGCGCTCGCGCAGGCTCGGCTCGCCCTCGTCAGGCTCGGGCAGGGGCGATGGCAGCGGTGGCAGGCCCAGCACGAAGCGTTTGGCGCTGGAGCGCAGTTCGCGCACGTTGCCCAGCCAGTGATGAAACAGCAGCTGTTGCAGCAGGCCGCTGGGCGGCAGGGGCACGGCGCATTTAAAGTTGTCGGCTTCGCACCGGACCATGTTCAAAAACAGTGGAATGATCTGCTCGCGGCGCTCGCGCAGGGGCGGCAGCTTGATGCTGACCACGTTGAGGCGAAAATACAGGTCGCGCCGAAAGGTGCCCGCTTCGACCATCTCGTGCAGGGAGTGCTGGGCGGAGGCGATCACACGCATGTCCACGGTGATGAACTTGGTCGAGCCCAGGCGCTCTACGCCGCGGGCCTCCAGCACCCGCAAGAGCTTGGCTTGCAGGGTCAGGGGCATGCTGTCGATTTCATCCAGGTACAGGGTGCCCAGGTGCGCCGCTTCCACGAACCCGGCCCGCGATTGCATCGCGCCGGTGAAGGCTCCGCTGTTGACGCCGAACAGCTGGCTCTCGGCGAGGCTTTCTGGGATGGCGGCGCAGTTGACCGCCACAAAGCCCCCACGCCGTTCGGAGAGGCGATGAATACGCTGTGCGAGTGTGTCTTTACCGGTGCCGGTTTCGCCGAGCAACAGGATATCGATATTGCGCCGGGCGGTATTTTGCACCGTCGTTTCTATGCTGGGGCATTCAGCGAACGGGTGATCGCAAACGTCCTCGTTCTGACAGGGGACCGACATATTGCTACTGCTCCAATAGTGTGGGTTTGCAAGCTGATGCGAAACAACATCAAGCGGGCGGTCATAGACGGTGGGCGTTGGAAAGAGCGGCCAGTAAAGCGCAATTCATCATGGTTGTCATCGTGGTTAATTAGGGGAAAGAGATGACTTTTGTGTCTGAAAACAGTGAAGGGTCATAGTGGGCAATTATTAAGTTATTTGTAGAGCGAAGTGTTCCCCGGCAAAGTAGGGAATATCCTAAATAACTAGAAAGTTAAGGCTCGGCTATTAGGTGCGCCCATAAAAAAAGCCGATGCAGGGCATCGGCTTTTTAGGGGGGGAGCGTGCAGCGCTTAGACGTTGAAACGGAAATGCATCACGTCGCCGTCTTTAACGATGTAGTCCTTGCCTTCGAGGCGCCATTTACCGGCTTCCTTCGTACCGGCTTCGCCCTTGTACTGGATGAAGTCGTTGTAGGCGATCACTTCGGCGCGGATAAAGCCTTTTTCGAAGTCAGTGTGGATGACGCCGGCCGCTTGTGGCGCGGTGGCGCCGACTTTGACGGTCCAGGCGCGGACTTCTTCGACACCGGCGGTGAAGTAGGTCTGCAGGTTGAGCATCTCGTAGCCTGCGCGGATCACGCGGTTCAGGCCCGGCTCTTCCAGGCCCAGGGCCTCGAGGAACATGTCTTTTTCTTCGCCGTCATCGAGTTCGGCGATTTCCGCTTCGATCTTGTTGCACACCGGCACCACGATCGCGCCTTCTTCTTCGGCAATCGCCTTGACCACGTCCAGCAGCGGGTTGTTCTCGAAACCGTCTTCGGCCACGTTGGCGATGTACATCACGGGCTTGGTGGTGAGCAGGTGGAAGCCCTTGATCACGGCCTTTTCGTCGGCGCCCATGTTTTTCATCAGGCTGCGGGCGGGCTTGGCTTCGGTGAAGTGCGCGATCAGTTGTTCCAGCAGGCCTTTCTGGACCACGGCGTCTTTGTCGCCGCCCTTGGCGTTGCGCGCAACTTTCTGCAGCTGTTTTTCGCAGCTGTCGAGGTCGGCGAAGATCAGTTCCAGGTCGATGATCTCGATGTCGCGCTTGGGGTCGACGCTGTTGGAGACGTGAATCACGTTCTCGTCTTCAAAGCAGCGGACCACGTGGGCGATGGCGTCGGTTTCGCGGATGTTGGCCAAAAACTTGTTGCCCAGGCCTTCACCCTTGGAGGCACCGGCAACCAGGCCTGCGATGTCGACGAATTCCATGGTGGTCGGCAGGATGCGCTTGGGGTTCACGATGGCCGCCAGGGCGTCCAGGCGCGAATCCGGCATGGGCACGATGCCGCTGTTCGGTTCGATGGTGCAGAAGGGGAAGTTCTCGGCGGCGATACCGGATTTGGTCAGCGCGTTGAACAGGGTGGACTTGCCGACGTTGGGCAGGCCGACGATGCCGCAATTGAATCCCATGGTGTTTCCCCTCGGGTAAGAGTCAGGCCTTCTGGCTGTGCAGGTTTTTCATCGCGCGGTTCCATTCACCGGCGAAGATATCCGGCAGCACGCCGAGGGCAAAGTCGATGCTGGCATCGAGTTTTTCCTGTTCGGCGCGTGGCGCACGACCCAGGACGAAATTTGAAACCATACTGGCAACGCCCGGGTGGCCAATGCCAAGCCGCAGGCGGTGGAACGTATTCTGATTGCCCAACTGCGCGATGATGTCGCGCAGGCCATTGTGGCCGCCATGGCCGCCGCCTTGTTTAAGCTTGGCAACGCCGGGTGGCAGGTCCAGTTCGTCATGGGCCACCAGGATTTCTTCGGGCTTGAACCGGAAGAACCCTGCGAGTGCCGCCACGGCCTGGCCGCTGCGGTTCATGTAGGTGGTGGGAATCAGCAGGCGAACATCCTGACCCTGATGCGAGAAGCGTCCGGTCAGGCCGAAATATTTGCGATCGGCCACCAGGTTCACACCTTGCGCGTGGGCGACGCGCTCAACAAAAAGGGCCCCCGCGTTATGCCGGGTCTGTTCGTATTCGGCGCCTGGATTTCCCAGGCCAACGATCAGTTTGATGGCAGTCACGACAGGGGCCCTTCCTTTGGAGTTGTGGATAACATCGCTCGGCACAGGCGGCATAAGCGAACAATAAAAGCTCATTTACTTAACAGTAAACGTCGCGTTCTCGCCCGCTTTTTCGCTACGTTCCGGTCCGCGATGTTTCCTCAAGCTCCGGCTCTACAGAGTGAATTACTCTGCAGCGCCTTCTGCTTCTGGAGCAACGCGTGGCGCGTGAACGTTGGCAACCGCTTTGTCATCACCGTGAGCCAGGGCCACGAATTCAACGCCTTTTGGCGCTTTGAGGTCCGACAGGTGGATGATGGCGCCGACTTCGGCGTTAGCCAGGTCAACTTCGATGAACTCAGGCAGGTCTTTGGCTTCGCAAGAAACTTCGATCTGGTTCACAACGTGGGAGATCTCGCCGCCTTTCTTGACAGCTGCTTCTTCGTTGATGAAGTGAACAGGCACTTGGGCAGTCAGTTTCTGGCCAGCAACAACGCGTACGAAGTCAGCGTGCAGGATGAACTGCTTGGCTGGGTGACGCTGCATGGCTTTAACGATGACGTTTTGCTTGGTGCCATCAACGTTCAGTTCGATCACGTGGCTGTAGGCCGCTTCGTTTTCGAACAGCTTGGCGATTTCCTTGGCCAGGATGGTCACGGATTCAGCAGGCTTGTTGCCACCGTATACAACGGCAGGGATGTTGGCGGCGTGACGCAGGCGGCGGCTCGCACCTTTCCCCAGGTCAGTACGCGCTTGGGCGTTCAGAGTAAAGTCAGTCATTTTGTATCTCCAAAATAGCCATCATCGAGCGGCGTTTGCGACCAGCGCCAAACTCGATATGGGCAAAAAAGCCCCGCCCCAACAGTCGGTTGGGGCGGGGCGCTTTTCGTCAGTGCGGTGCTTCGAAGGCGTGAGCCTTAACGGAACATCGCGCTGATCGATTCTTCATTGCTGATGCGGCGGACCGCTTCGGCAACGACCGGTGCGATATCCAGTTGACGGATACGCGTACAGGCTTGAGCAGCGGCAGACAACGGGATGGTGTTGGTCACCACCAGTTCGTCCAGCACGGAGTTTTCGATGTTCTCGATCGCACGACCCGACAGCACAGGGTGTGTGCAGTAGGCGATGACCTTGGCTGCACCGTGCTCTTTCAGGGCCTTGGCCGCGTGGCACAGGGTGCCGGCGGTGTCGACCATGTCATCGACCAGAATACAGGTACGCCCTTCGACATCACCGATGATATGCATCACTTCAGAGTGATTGGCTTTCTCGCGGCGTTTGTCGATGATCCCGAGGTCCACGCCCAGGGATTTGGCGACAGCCCGTGCACGCACGACGCCACCAATGTCCGGGGACACGATCATCAGGTTTTCAAAGCGCTGGTCTTCGATGTCATCGACCAATACAGGCGAGCCGTAGATGTTATCTACCGGAATATCGAAGAACCCCTGGATTTGGTCGGCGTGCAGGTCAACCGTGAGTACACGGTCGATGCCTACCACGGTCAGCATGTCAGCGACGACTTTCGCGCTGATTGCAACGCGCGCAGAACGCGGACGGCGATCCTGACGGGCATAACCAAAGTAAGGGATTACAGCTGTGATTCGAGTCGCTGAGGAGCGGCGGAAGGCATCAGCCATCACGACGAGTTCCATCAGGTTATCGTTGGTCGGAGCGCAGGTCGGCTGAATAATGAAGACATCTTTACCGCGGACGTTTTCATTGATCTCTGCAGTAATTTCGCCGTCGGAGAACTTACCGACAGAGATGTCACCGAGAGGGATATGCAGCTGACGTACGACACGCCGAGCCAGATCGGGGTTAGCGTTCCCCGTAAAGACCATCATCTTGGACACGCGCAGTACCTAGAGGCTGAGGGTAACCTGGATGAGTATTAGAAAATGGCAGGGGCGGCTGGATTCGAACCAACGCATGGCAGGATCAAAACCTGCTGCCTTACCGCTTGGCGACGCCCCTGTATCTGTTGCAACGAGTACCCAGTACTCGGTTCCTTTAGAACAGACTTTGCAGCTTGCGATGCAACATCGAAACGTTGCTTCCCTTTGCTACAAACCCTGTAAGGGTCTCTGTAAGAAGGGCCGAGACTTTATCAGCTTCAGCTTTGCTTGGGAAGCCCCCAAACACACAACTTCCAGTTCCGGTTAATTTTGCTTCGGTAAATTTACCTAACAAATTCAAAGCGTTACGTACATCTGGATAACGCCTTGCTACAACCGGTAAGCAGTCATTTCGACTGTTTCCCTTGGGAACGGGGCGCACTTTAATGGGAGGAGAGTTACGTGTCAACAGTGGATCTGAAAAAATTTCTGCTGTACTTACAGAGACTTGCGGGAAAAGCACGACATACCACGGCTCTTCGGGGTCTACAGGGGTGAGTTTCTCCCCGACGCCCTCGGCAAAAGCGGCGTGGCCACGCACGAAAACCGGGACGTCGGCGCCCAGTGTCAGGCCCAGCGTGGCCAGGCGATCCTCGTCCCAACCCAGCTGCCACAGGTGATTCAAACCGAGCAGGGTGGTGGCCGCGTTCGAGCTACCGCCGCCGATGCCGCCGCCCATGGGCAGGATTTTATCGATCCAGATATCAATGCCCAGCGGGCAGGCGGAGTTCGCCTGAAGTTGTCGGGCCGCCTTCACGATCAGGTTGCTGTCGTGGGGCACGCCGTCAAATTCGGTATGCAGGCGGATCACGCCGTCATCGCGCACGGCAAAGGTCAGTTCATCGCCGTAGTCGAGAAACTGAAACAGCGTCTGCAACTCGTGATAGCCGTCTTCACGGCGGCCAAGAATGTGCAGCATCAAATTGAGTTTGGCCGGGGAGGGCAGGCTCAGGCGTTCGCCGGTCATGTCATTGCCCCAGCTTGCGCGGTTGCCAGTCCTTGACCACCAGCGTCACGTCCAGGTCGGTGCCATGCAGTTTGATGCGCTCGGGCAGCCAGTAGCCGTTCTGTTGCACGTAACTCAGGTATTCGACCTGCCAGCCATCCTGCTCCAGCGTGGCCAGGCGGCTGTCGCCGTTGAGGCTCAGACGACTTTTGCTGTCGGGGGCGGGCAAGCCGCGCACCCACCACACCAGGTGGGAGACGGGCAGTTTCCAGCCCATCTGTTCTTCCAGCAGTTGCTCGGGCGTGGGCGCCTCATAGCGGCCCTGGTTGGCCACCTCCAGGCTGACTTGCCCGGGCCGGCCGGTCAGGCGCGCGGCACCACGGCCCAGGGGGCCCGACAGGCGAATGTCGTAGTAGTCCTGGCGTTGCAGCCAATACAAGGTGCCGCTGCCCGAGTCCTTGGGCGCGCGAATGCCGACCTTGCCTTCGATCTGCCAGCCATCGAGGCTGCTCAGCTGCGTTTTGTGTTGCTGCCACTGCGCCGGGTCGCCCTGGCCCTGGACAGATTCACGGGCACCAAAGCCCGCGCAACCGGCGAGCAAGGCGATAAGGCTGAAAACGATAGCGTGGCGCAAAAACATAAGCTTAAAGAGTCTCGGATCCGGTCAGGCGCTTGATGGTGCTGCGCAGGATAGGGCTGTCGGGCTGGTCCTTGAGGAACTTGGCCCAGACCTGCCGTGCTTCGCGTTGCTTGCCGTTGGCCCAGAGCACTTCGCCCAGGTGCGCGGCCACTTCCTGGTCGGGAAAGCGCTCCAGGGCCTGGCGCAGCAGGCGTTCGGCTTCGTCCAGGTTGCCCAGGCGGTAATTCACCCAGCCCAGGCTGTCGAGGACCGCCGGGTCTTCGGGGTTCAACTGGTGGGCTTTTTCGATCAGCTCCCGGGCTTCGGCGTAGCGTGTTGTACGGTCGGACAAGGTGTAGCCCAAGGCGTTCAGCGCCATGGCGTTGTCCGGGTCACGCTTGATGATCAGCCGCAGGTCTTTTTCCAGCTGGGGCAGGTCGTCGCGTTTTTCGGCCTGCATGGCACGGGTGTACAGCAGGTTCAAATCGTCAGGGTATTGTTGCAAGGCTTGTTGCAACACCTTCCAAGCGCGATCGCCCTGCTTGTTGGCCGACAGCGTCTCGGCCTGGATCAAATACAGCTGGATCGCGTAATCGGGCTCGGCATCCCGAGCGGCGGCCAGGCGTTTTTCCGCTTCATCGGTGCGCCCATTGCTCATCAGGATGTCCGCCTGGCGCAGTTGTGCTGGCAGGTAGTCATTGCCCGCGCCCACTTTGGCGTATTCCACCAGGGCCGCCTGTGGGTCGTTACGCTCTTCGGCGATGCGGCCCAGGTTCAGGTGCGCCGAGTCTTCATGGCTTTCGCGGGCGATCAAGTCTTCCAGGTAGCCCTTGGCCTCGTCCCAGGCCTTGGCTTCCAGGCAGACCAGTGCCAGGGAGTAACGCAGTTCGTCGTCTTCGGGGTACTGCTGCACCAGGCCTGCGAACTGCACTTTGGCGTCTTCCATGCGGTCCTGTTCCACCAGCATGCGCGCGTAGGTCAGGCGCAGACGCTTGTCCTCGGGGTATTTCTTAATGTTTTTTTCCAGCAGCGGAATCGCTTCCTTGCCGCGATTGAGGCTTTGCAGCAGGCGCGCACGCAGCAGGATCGGCGCGATTTCGCCATCTTCCGGCGGGTGTTGTTCCAGCAGCTTGAGCGCGGCGTCAGGCTCTTCATCCTGTTGCAGCAGCAATGCCTTGCCGAAAATCAGCTGGCTGTTGTTGGGGTGTTTTTGCAGCAGGCGGTCGAAACTTTTCATCAGGCCATTGCGAGTGTCCTGGTCGGTGTCGGCGGCCGACAGCGCGAGAAAGTCGAAATGTGTGTCGCCCTTGCCCTGCAGGACGCGCTCCATGTACACCATGGCATCGTCATACCGCCCGGCCCGTGCCAGTTGAATAGCGGCCGCACGTTGTGCCTCGAGGTCTTCGGGGGCGTTTCTGGCCCAGATCAGCGAAGTATCCAGCGCGGCCTGGTCGGCGCCCAGGTATTCGGCGATGCGAAATGCACGCTCCGAAATTCCCGGGTCCTGCGTATTGATGGCCTGGGTCACGTAGTTGTCCAGGGCAATGTCGAAACGATTGCGCTGGCCGGCCAGCTCGGCGCTGAGCAGGCTGAACACCGTCTCTTCGCTGAACGAGGCGTAGACTTTGGGCTTTTCAGGGGCGGGCGTGCTGTCTTCGACCGGCGGCGTACCGTCCGGCGACACGGGGGCCATGGCCTGGCAGCCGCTGAGGAAGACAAAAGCGAGGAGCAACGCGGAGGATCTATTCATATAGGAAGAGGACGACTAACCTGCGGTCGGATCATCATGACACAAGCCTTCGGCCAAACATAACCGAGTCTCAGTGGATGCCTTTTATAGACACAAGGCATTAGGACAATAGACGACGGTGGTTGTTCTGAATCTTTCGAAGTAGGACAATTGTCGGCTTCCCGACATCATCAGCGATATTGAATGGCCTTTCTCGCACTCGGTATTAACCACAAGACGGCTACCGTCGACGTGCGCGAGCGCGTGGCGTTCAGCCCGGAGCAGTTGGTTGAGGCCTTGCAGCAGCTCTGCCGGCTCACCGACAGCCGCGAAGCGGCGATCCTTTCAACCTGCAACCGCAGCGAGCTTTATATAGAGCACGAGCATCTGTCTGCCGATGTGGTGCTGCGCTGGTTGGCGGATTTTCACCAGTTGAACCTCGACGACCTGCGCGCCAGTGCCTATGTGCATGAAGAAGATGCGGCCGTTCGTCACATGATGCGCGTGGCATCGGGGCTCGACTCGCTGGTGCTCGGCGAGCCGCAGATCCTCGGCCAGATGAAGTCGGCCTACGCCGTCGCGCGTGAAGCTGGCACCGTGGGCCCGCTGCTCGGGCGCCTGTTCCAGGCCACCTTCAACTCGGCCAAGCAGGTACGCACCGACACGGCCATCGGCGAAAACCCGGTGTCGGTGGCGTTTGCCGCCGTCAGCCTGGCCAAACAGATCTTCAGCGACCTGCAACGCAGCCAGGCGCTGCTGATCGGCGCGGGCGAAACCATCACCCTGGTCGCCCGCCACCTGCATGACCTGGGGGTCAAGCGCATCGTGGTCGCCAACCGCACCCTGGAGCGCGCCAGCATCCTGGCCGAGGAATTCGGCGCGCATGCCGTGCTGCTCGCCGACATCCCGGCCGAACTGGTGCGCAGTGACATCGTGATCAGCTCCACCGCCAGCCAGTTGCCGATCCTGGGCAAAGGCGCGGTGGAAAGCGCGCTGAAGCTGCGCAAGCACAAGCCGATTTTCATGGTGGACATTGCCGTTCCCCGCGACATCGAGCCCGAAGTCGGCGAGTTGGACGACGTTTACCTCTACAGCGTCGACGACCTGCACGAAGTGGTCGCCGAAAACCTCAAGAGCCGCCAGGGTGCCGCCCAGGTCGCCGAGGAAATGGTCAGCACCGGCGCCGACGAATTCATGGTGCGCCTGCGCGAACTGGCGGCCGTGGATGTGCTCAAGGCCTACCGCCAGCAAGGCGAGCGTCTGCGCGACGAAGAATTGATCAAGGCCCAGCGCATGCTCGCCAATGGCAGCAGCGCCGAAGACGTGCTGATGCAACTGGCCCGTGGGCTCACCAACAAATTGCTGCACGCGCCCAGCGTACAGCTGAAAAAACTGACCGCCGAAGGCCGCCTCGATGCGCTGGCCATGGCCCAGGAACTCTTTGCCCTCGGTGAGGGCGCGCCCAGCTCTTCGGATAAAAAACCGCAATGAAAGCGTCACTGCTCAATAAACTGGACATCCTCCAGGACCGTTTCGAAGAACTGACCGCCTTGCTTGGTGATGGCGAGGTCATTTCCGATCAGACCAAGTTCCGCGCCTATTCCAAGGAATACGCCGAAGTCGAGCCCGTGGTGGGCGCGTACAAAAACCTGCTTAAAGTGCAGGCCGACCTGGAGGGCGCCCAGGCGCTGCTCAAGGACAGCGACCCCGACCTGCGCGAAATGGCCGTTGAGGAAGTGCGCGAAGCCAAGGACGCCCTGGTCACGCTGGAAGGCGACCTGCAACGCATGTTGCTGCCCAAGGACCCCAACGATGGGCGCAACGTGTTCCTCGAAATCCGCGCCGGCACCGGGGGCGACGAAGCGGCGATTTTCTCCGGCGACCTGTTTCGCATGTACTCGCGGTACGCCGAGCGTCGCGGCTGGCGTGTGGAGATCCTGTCCGAGAACGAAGGCGAACACGGCGGCTATAAAGAGATCATCGCCCGCGTCGAGGGCGACAGCGTCTACGGCAAGCTCAAGTTCGAGTCCGGCGCGCACCGCGTGCAACGCGTGCCCGCCACCGAGTCCCAAGGCCGTATCCACACCTCGGCGTGCACCGTGGCGGTACTGCCAGAGCCCGACGAGCAAGAAGCCATCGAGATCAACCCGGCCGATTTGCGCGTCGACACCTACCGTTCATCGGGGGCCGGTGGTCAGCACGTCAACAAGACCGATTCGGCGATCCGCATCACCCACTTGCCCACCGGCATTGTGGTGGAGTGCCAGGAAGAGCGTTCCCAGCACAAGAACCGGGCCCGGGCCATGGCCTGGCTGTCGGCCAAACTCAACGACCAGCAGACCGCCGCCGCCGCCAGCGCGATCGCCAGCGAGCGCAAGTTGCTGGTGGGGTCGGGCGACCGCTCCGAGCGTATTCGCACCTACAATTACGCCCAGGGCCGGGTTACCGACCACCGCGTGAACCTCACCCTGTACTCGCTGGACGAAATCCTCGCGGGCGGTGTCGAGGCGGTGATCGAGCCCTTGCTGGCTGAATACCAGGCCGACCAACTGGCGGCGATAGGGGAATAAATGACCATTATTGCCAGCCTACTGCGCGCTGCCGAACTGCCCGACTCGCCCACCGCGCGCCTGGATGTGGAATTGCTGCTGGCCGCTGCCTTGGGCAAGTCCCGCAGCTACCTGCACACCTGGCCCGAAAAAATCGTCAGCAGTGAACACGCGCTGACCTTCGCCCACTACCTGCAACGTCGCCGCAGCGGCGAGCCGGTGGCCTATATTCTGGGCCAGCAAGGCTTCTGGAAGCTCGACCTGGAAGTGGCCCCGCACACGCTGATCCCGCGTCCGGAAACCGAGATGCTGGTGGAAGCGGCCCTGGAGTTGCTGCCCGTCAGCCCCGCCAAGGTGCTCGACCTGGGCACCGGCAGCGGCGCCATCGCCCTGGCCCTGGCCAGCGAGCGGGCGCAGTGGCACGTGACCGCCGTGGACCGCGTGCTGGAGGCCGTGGCCCTGGCCGAACGCAATCGCCAGCGCCTGCACCTGGCCAACGCCACGGTGCTGAGCAGCCACTGGTTCAGCGCCCTCCACGGCCACACCTTTGACCTGATCATCAGCAACCCGCCCTACATTGCCGACACCGACCCCCACCTGGCGGCGGGCGATGTGCGGTTTGAACCGGCCAGCGCATTGGTGGCCGGGCCGGATGGCCTGGACGACTTGCGCCTGATCATCCATCAGGCCCCGGCTCACCTGGCGCCCGCAGGCTGGCTGCTGCTCGAGCACGGCTACGACCAGGCCCCGGCCGTGCGCGACCTGTTGCACGGCGCGGGCTTTGAAGCCGTGCACAGCCGCATCGACCTGGGCGGCCATGAGCGCATCACATTGGGACGCCGGCCGTGCTGACCGACCAGGAGCTGTTGCGCTATAGCCGACAGATCTTGTTGCAACATGTCGACATCGACGGCCAACTGCGCCTGAAAAACAGCCGTGCATTGATTGTTGGCCTCGGTGGCCTTGGCGCTCCGGTGGCGCTCTACCTGGCGGCGGCGGGCGTGGGTGCGTTGCACCTGGCGGACTTCGACAGCGTCGACCTGACCAACCTGCAACGCCAGATCATTCACGACACCGACAGCGTGGGCCTGAGCAAAGTCGATTCAGCCCTTCGCCGCCTAAGCGCGCTCAACCCCGATATCGCCCTGGTGGCGCATCGCACCGCATTAGACGCCGATACCCTGGCCGCCGCCGTGGCGGCCGTGGACGTGGTGCTCGACTGCTCCGACAATTTCACCACCCGCGAAGCGGTCAACGCCGCATGTGTGGCTGCGGGCAAACCGCTGGTCAGCGGGGCTGCGATTCGTCTGGAGGGCCAGTTGTCGGTGTTCGACCCGCGCCGCGCCGAAAGCCCTTGTTACCACTGTTTATATGGGCACGGCAGCGACGCTGAACTGACCTGCAGCGAAGCGGGCGTGATCGGCCCGCTGGTGGGCCTGGTCGGCAGCCTGCAAGCCCTGGAGGCGCTGAAACTGTTGGCCGGCTTTGGCCAGCCGCTGGTGGGGCGCCTGGTGTTGATCGACGCCCTCACCAGCCGTTTCCGCGAACTGCGGGTCAAGCGCGACCCGGGTTGCAGCGTGTGTGGCGGCCACCATGCTTAAGGACGCGCCGATCGGTGTGTTTGACTCCGGCGTCGGCGGGCTGTCGGTGCTGGGTGAAATCCAGCGCCTGCTGCCTGACGAGTCATTGTGGTATGTGGCCGATTGCGGCAACGTCCCCTACGGTGAGAAAACCCCCGAGTTCATCCGCGCACGTTCGCGCATTATCGCCAGGTTTTTCCATGAGCGCGGCGCCAAAGCCCTGGTGATCGCCTGCAACACGGCCACCGTGGCCGCCGTCGCCGAGCTGCGCCGTGACTACCCCGACTGGCCGCTGGTGGGCATGGAGCCTGCCGTCAAACCCGCCGCCGCCGCCACCCACAGCGGTGTAGTCGGCGTGCTCGCCACCACCGGCACCCTGCAAAGCGCCAAGTTCGCCGCCTTGCTCGACCGCTTCGCCACCGATGTTCGGGTGGTGACGCAACCCTGCCCGGGCCTGGTGGAACTGATCGAAACCGGGGACCTCGACAGCCCGGTGCTGCGTCGGCTGTTGCGCGGCTACGTGGCGCCGCTGGTGGAGGCGGGCTGCGACACCATCATTCTGGGCTGCACCCACTACCCCTTCCTCAAGCCCCTGCTGGCAACGATGCTGGCGCCCTCGATCATTTTGATCGACACCGGTGCCGCCGTGGCCCGGCAACTGCAACGTTTGCTGGGCGAGCGCGACCTGCTGGCTGTCGATAATCGCGAAACGGCACGATTTTGGACCAGCGGTGATGCCAACCATCTAAGAAATATCCTACCCATATTGTGGAAATCCCCCGGCATTGTGCGTAGGTTTGGCGCCTGAAAACGTCGCGAAACACGCCGCACTCCGTTCGGATGGGCGTGTTCTGCACAAGGATGGTTTGGCTCAAACCCGATAGTGTTCATTCGCAAGGGATGTTTCTGATGAAGCGCTTGTTCTGTTTAGCCGCGATGGCGGCTGTGGTGGTGGGGCACTCTGTTTCGGCGCAGGCCGCAGGCCTGGAGTTTGGGCTGGGGAGCACGAGCGACTCAACGCTGACCTACCGGCTGGGGTTGACGTCGCAGTGGGATAAAAGCTGGTTTGAGACCGATGTCGGTCGCCTGACCGGTTACTGGAACGGGGCCTATACCTACTGGGCGGGCGACCAGCGCGCCGGTGCCAGCAGCCTGTCATTCGCGCCCGTGTTTGTGTACGAATTTGCCGGCCAGTCGGTCAAGCCTTACCTCGAAGCCGGTATCGGCGTGGCCGCGTTTTCCCGCACGCGCCTGGAAGACAACAACATTGGCCAGGCCTTCCAGTTTGAAGACCGCCTGGGCTTTGGCCTGCGTTTCGCCGGTGGGCATGAGGTGGGCATTCGCGCGATCCATTACTCCAACGCGGGCATCAGCAGCCATAACGACGGTGTCGAGAGTTACTCGTTGCATTACACCTTGCCGCTCTGATCACGCTCGCCCGTGTGCGCCGTTAAGCCGGCTCCCACGGGTGATCAGCGATACGCCGTCGCAATCCCCTGGCGCTCCTCAAGGCACTCCGGTGACCCCATCTCGAATTCGCGGCAGATCAGCGGACGCCGCTCATAGATCGTGCAGCGCATGGTGTCGCGATCCAGTGCCGCGCACCAGCCGTCGTCCAAGCGCAGCATGACTTCGCCGCCCCAGTCATCGGTGTCAATAAACCGTTCGGGCACGCCGGTGTCGGTGATCAGCATGACTTCCAGTTGGCAGCAGCACGCGGCGCAACTGGCGCAGGTCACGGCCGGGTCGTTGATTTGGGTGTGGGGGATGTGGGTCATAGGCGCGCAGTGTAAGGCAAGCGAGCGGTGCGCGTGTGAAAGGGCGGACGGACGTCAGGGCGCCAGCTGCCTCGCCAACCCATGCAGCAGCACAAACACCCCCGCCCACAGCACCGCCAGCCCGGCCAATGTGGGCAAGGTGGCGTAGCCAAAACTCACACCTGCCAATTGGCTGCCAGCGTAATACGACAACGGTCCGCCCACGGCGCCCAGCAGGCTGGCACGCCACCAGGGGCGGGCGCTCCAGGCCAGGCAGTGGCGCAGCGTGGTGGCCAGCAAGGCCCAGAGCAGCACCAGCCAGAACGGAATCAGCGGCCCATGCCCCTCAAAATGAAACACGCCAAGGGTGCGCAGCGAGGTGTCGATGACCGTGCCCACCAGCGTGACCGCGAGGATCAGCGGGGCTTCGGCCCATGTCCCGAGCCCGCGCAGGTGAATGATGAGGATCACCACGCCCACCCCCAGCCACGCGCTGTCACCGCCCAGTACGCAGGCAAACCAGCCGCACTGGAACAGTGCGGCATTGGCCAACTGTTTAAGCATCAAAACGCCCGAGCAACGGCTGGGGCACGGCCGCCGGTTTGGCCAGCAGCAATTGTGCGGTGCCGATGGTGCGCTCCATAAAACCGCCCTCGCAGTAGCACAGGTAGAACTCCCACAGGCGCAGGAAATGGTCGTCGTAGCCAAGCTCGGTCAGGCGGCCGTGGGCGCGGCGAAAGTTCTCGTGCCACAGGCGCAGCGTGCGGGCGTAGTGCAGGCCGAAGTCTTCCATGTGCAGCAGGTTCATGTCGGTGTCGCGGCTGACGATCTGCAGCATTTTCTGCACGCAGGGCAGGGCGCCGCCGGGGAAAATGTAACGCTGGATAAAGTCCACGCTGCGCCTGGCCTGCTCATAACGTTGCTCGCGAATGGTGATGGCTTGCAGCAACATCAGGCCGTCGGGCTTGAGCAAGTGCGCGCATTGCTTGAAGTAGGCGGGCAGGAACTGGTGGCCCACCGCTTCGATCATTTCGATGGACACCAGCTTGTCGTACTGGCCGGTGAGGTCGCGGTAGTCGCGCAACAGCAAGGTCACCTGATTCTGTAAACCCAGCGCCTCAATGCGTTTTTGGGTGTAGGCAAACTGCTCTTTGGACAAGGTCGTGGTGGTGACCTGGCAGCCATAGTGCTGCGCGGCATACAGCGCCATGCTGCCCCAGCCCGTGCCGATTTCCAGCAGATGGTCGGTGGGCTTGAGCGCCAGTTTCTGGCAGATGCGCGACAGCTTGTTCAGTTGCGCCTGCTCCAGGGTGTCGTCGGGCGACAGAAACTGCGCGGCCGAGTACATCATGGTCGGGTCCAGGAACTGCTCGAACAGGTCGTTGCCCAGGTCGTAGTGGGCGGCGATGTTTTTTTGCGAGCCCTTGCGCGTGTTGCGGTTGAGCCAGTGCAAGCCTTGGGTGAGCGGGCGCGCCAGCCGGGCCAGGCCGCCTTCCAGGGCATCGAGCACCTCTAGGTTGCTGACCATCACGCGCACCACGGCGGTCAGGTCCGGGCTGGTCCAGTAGCCATGAATAAACGCCTCCCCCGCGCCGATCGAGCCGTTGGCCGCCACCAGGCCCCAGGCCGCCGAATCGAGGATGTGGATTTCCCCCAGCAGGTGCGCTTCCCGTGCGCCAAACACCTGCCGCTCGCCGTCTTCAATCACCACCAACTGGCCATGGCGCAGTTGGCCGAGCTGGTGCAGCACGGCCCTGCGCAGCAGGGTCGCGGTCATGCCGTTGACGTTCAAGCGGTTGGATTTGACCGATAAGCTAGGGGATTTCATGGCGGCGATCCTTGGTAGACCCGACAGCGGTTCGAGAGGCGCCATCGGCGGCCTGATGGGAAAAAATCGGCGTGCGTTTAAGCAAAAGGCGCAGGGCCTGCCAGTAAATGGCCAGGCAGGTCTTGGCCGTCATCCACGGAAAGCGCCAGAGGTAGCGGTGCAGGCTGGCGCGGTTCAGGGGCTCACGTTGCAGGTTGAGGGTGGCGTCGAAGACTTTGTGCTGGCCCTGCCAGTCGGCCATGTGCACGCCGAGCTTTTCAGCGGGCGGGCTGAAGCTCATGCGGTACTCAAGGTCGCGGGGCAAAAACGGCGACACATGAAACGCCTTGGCGACGGCAAAGTGCTGGTGCGCGTCCGTCGCCTGGGCGGGCAGCACGTAGTGGTAGCGCTCGCGCCACGGGGTGTTGGTCACTTCACAGAGGATCGCGGCGAGTTCGCCGGACGCCTCAAAACAATAGAAGAAACTCACCGGGTTAAAGGCCAGGCCCCAACTGCGGGCCTGGGTTAGCAGGCAGATTACGCCCTGGGGCGTGTGCCCCAGCGCCTTGCCGACTTCTTGGCGCACGGCATCGGTGAGGCTCATGCCGGTGCGCGTCCATTCACGCAGGTAGTCCTGCTGGCGAAACGCGAAGGGCGCAAACCGCCCCGCGCCCGCCATGGGCGACAGGGCGAGCACGGCGTCCTGTTCGCTGAGGTCCAGGTACACAAGGCCGATCCGGTAGCGAAAGGCGTGAGCCCGGGGCGTAAACCGGCGATGGGCGATCCAGCCGCTGTACAGGGCGCTGTTCACAGGGTTTCCCCGAAGGCCTTCGCCACGCGCAGCGCGCTGACCACGCCGTCTTCATGAAAGCCGTTGGCCCAATAGGCGCCGCAATAGTAGGTGTGGCGTGCGCCGTGCAGTTGCTCCCAGCGCGCTTGCGCGGCCACGGCCGCCAGGCTGTATTGCGGGTGGGCGTAGGTGTAGCGGGCGAGCACTTTGAGCGGGTTGATCATCGCCGTCTGGTTGAGGCTCACGCAAAACGTGGTGTCGCTGTGCAAGCCCTGCAAGATGTTCATGTTGTAGGTCACGGCGGCCTGTTGCTGCGCCGTGTCATCCAGGCGGTAATTCCAGCTGGCCCAGGCGAGCGGGCGGTCGGGCAGCAGGCGGGTGTCGGTGTGCAGCACCACGTCGTTATCGGCATAGGGCAGGGCGCCGAGGATCTGCTGCTCGTCTTCGCTGGGGTCGCCCAGCAGGGCCAGGGCCTGGTCGCTGTGACAGGCCAGCACCACCTTGTCGAACGACTCGCTGCCCCGCGCGCTGTGCACCACCACGCCAATGGCGGTGCGCTCGATGCGCGTCACCGCGGTGTTTAAGTGGATGCGCTCGCGAAACGTGCGGGTCAGCGGTTCGATATAGGCGCTGGAGCCGCCCTCGATCACGCACCATTGCGGCCGGTTATTCACCGACAACAAACCATGGTTCTTGAAGAACCGCACAAAGAACTGCAACGGGAACCCGAGCATGTCCGCAAGCGACATCGACCAGATCGCCGCGCCCATCGGCACGATGTAATGCCGGATGAATCGCTCCCCGTAACCGCCGTGCTTCAAGTAGTCGCCCAAGGTCATGTCGGCGCTGATGCGCTGGGCGTGCAGGTCGGCCGGCGCCTGGCGATTAAAGCGCAGGATGTCGCGCAGCATGCCCCAGAAACCCGGCGACAGCAGGTTGCGGCGCTGGGCGAACAGGCTGTTGAGGTTGTTGCCGTTGTACTCGAACCCGGCGCTTTGGTCGCACACCGAAAAGCTCATCTCGGTGGGCTTGAACGGCACGCCGATCTGGCCCAGCAAGCGGATGAAGTTGGGGTAGGTCCAGTCGTTGAACACAATGAAGCCGGTGTCCACCGCGTAGGGTTGGCCGTCGACAGTCACCGCCGCCGTGTGGGTGTGCCCGCCGATACGGTCACCGGCCTCAAACACGCAAATCTCGTGGCGACGGCTGAGCAGGTAGGCGCTGGTCAGCCCGGCGATGCCGCTGCCGATAATCGCGATCTTCACAGGTCGTCCTTTTTCGGCGGCGGGCTGCGCAACATGCGCTTACCGATGATCAGTTGGGCGCGGTTCGGCAGCTTGGACAGCGGCCACAAGGCCGCCATCAGCAGGGCCGGAAAGGCGATCTCCAGCGGACGGCCCTCAAGCCGGGTGAAAATATGCCGCGCTGCCTTATCGGCCGGCCAGCTCACGGGCATGGGAAAGTCGTTGCGCTGGGTCAGGGGCGTGTCGACGAAGCCTGGGCTGATGACGGTCACGTCGATGTTTTCCGGCGTAAGGCTGATGCGCAGCGCTTCAAACAGGTAGCGCAGCCCCGCCTTGGACGCACCATAGGCTTCGGCACGCGGCATCGGCAGGTACGTCACCGCGCTGGTGACCCCGACCAGGTGCGGCGTGACACCTGCGCGCAACAGCGGCAGGGCGGCCTCGATGCAGTAGCTGCTGGCGAGCAGGTTGGTGCGCACCACATGCTCGATGATCGAGGCGTCGAACTGCCGGACGTCCACGTATTCGCAGGTGCCGGCATTGAGAATCACCGTGTCCAGCGCGCCCCAGGCCTGCCCGATGTGTTCACCGATCTCGCGCACGGTCTGGCTGTTGGTCAGGTCGCCCGCCACCACCAGCACCTGGCCTGGAAAGCGCTGGGCCAGTTGCTCCAGCGGCCCTTTTGACCGGGAGCTGACCGCCACGTGAGCACCGCTCTGCAGCAACGCTTGCGCCAGGGCCTCGCCGATGCCACTGCTGGCGCCGGTCAGCCAATAACGACGGGGCGGTCTTGCGTTCATCCCATTCTCCTTTTCAGCCAGCGGATCACGCTGCCAAAGATCGGCAAGTGCTCGTACAGCAGGGCGCCGGCGTCGAAATAGTCGCGGTGGCGGTACACCTTGTCGCGCCACAGCAGGTGCGAGCAGCCTTCAAGGCGGATCACTTCGCCGTTGGCCAGGCGCGGGTGGCAAAAGCTCATCTTCCAGCGCAGGTAGCCTTCGCCGTCGGCCACCTGGTCGAAGCTGTGGAAGTCAAAGCGCAGGTGGCTGACGTTGTCATACAGCTCGGCAAAATAGCGGTTCAGCGCCGTGAGCCCCTGCACCTCGTGCAGCGGGTCGGCAAAGGCGATGTCCTTGCTGTACAGGCTGTCGAGCAGGTGCAGGTTGTGCTTGTCCAGGCTGGCGAAGGTATGGGCGAAGCGGCGCAGGAAGTCACTCATCGTCACCCCCGGCAGGTTGTCTGGAGGGCAAGCTGCGAAACGCGGCGAGCGCGCGTTCGCGGGATTTTTTCAGGTCGACGATCGAGCGCGGGTAGTCCGCCACGCCGAACAGGCCCCCCAGGGCGTCGGGGTTGTGCACTTCTTTTTTGTTCAGCGCCGCCAGCTGTGGCAGCCACTGCTTGATGAAGCGGCCGTCGCCGTCGAATTTTTCTGACTGGCTCAGCGGGCTGAAGATCCGAAAGTACGGCGCCGAGTCGGTGCCGGTGGAGGAACTCCATTGCCAGCCGCCGTTGTTGGCCGCCAAATCGCCGTCGATCAGGTGGCGCATGAAAAAGCGCTCGCCTTCGCGCCAGTCGATCAGCAGGTTCTTGGTCAGGAACATGGCCACCACCATGCGCAGGCGGTTGTGCATCCAGCCGGTTTCCAGCAACTGGCGCATGGCCGCGTCGATGATCGGCAGGCCCGTGCGCGCTTCTTGCCAGGCGGCGAGGTCGGCGGGGGCGTTGCGCCAGGCCACCGCTTCGGTTTCTGGGCGGAAGGCGCGGTGGCGGGACACGCGTGGGTAGCCCACCAGGATGTGTTTGTAGAACTCGCGCCACAGCAACTCGTTGACCCAGGTGACGGCGCCCTCGTCGCCGCTGTCGAATTCGCCCCGGTTGCTTTGCAGCGCGGCGTGCAGGCATTGGCGCGGCGAGATCACTCCGGCGGCGAGGTAGGCCGACAACTGGCTGGTGCCGGGTTTGGCCGGGAAGTCGCGCTCATTCTTGTAGTAGCTGATTTGCGCGTCGGCAAACTGCTCCAGGCGTCTGCGGGCTTCGTCTTCGCCAGCCGGCCAGAGTGCGCGCAGGCTCTCGCTGGGCGCGGCAAAGCCGTTGACGTGCGTGGGCACCGGGTCGCTTTTTACCGCCAGCGGCGCCTGGGCGTTGGGGCTGGCCACCAGGCGCGGCAATGCACTGTGCAAGCGCTCGTAGCACACCTTGCGGAACTGGCTGTACACCTGAAAATACGTGCCGGTCTTGGTCAGCACGCTGCCGGGCTGAAAGAACAGTTGGTCCAGGTAATTGTGAAACGTCACGCCCGCGGCTTTCAGCGCCTGCGCCACGGCCACATCGCGGCGGGATTCGTGGATGCCATATTCGTCGTTGACGTGCACCGACTCGATCGAAAGTTCTTGGCACAGTTGGGCCAGGACCTGCGGCGCGTCGTTCCACCGTGCAGCATGCCGCACCAGCAGCGGGATGTTCAGCGCGCCCAGTGCCTGGCTCAGGGGCTGCAAGTTGCGCAGCCAGAAGTCCACCTTGCACGGCGCGTCATCATGGGCCCGCCATTGTTCGGGGCTGATCAGGTAGACCGCCACCGTCGGGCCGCGCTGCGTGGCAGCGGTCAGGGCGGTGTTGTCATGCAGGCGCAGGTCGGTGCGCAGCCAGATCAAGTGCATTTAGATAAGTCCACGCTGGAGCAGTGCCTGATGGGCCGACAACGGGTCTTCGGCCAGGAACAGTTCAGGGATTTCAGTGATAGATACGGCCAACTCGGCCTGGTGGATGCATACCGTTGGTCCGGCAATCAGCTTGGGGCCGCTGACGCCACTCAGCAGCTTGCCCAGTGTCGACACGTGCAGCGACTTGCTCGAATACAACAGCACGCCACGCGGTTGCAGGTGTTCGACCGCCAGCGCCAGTTCGCCTGGCGGCAGCGGCCAGTCGAAGACTTCCACCGGGCAGTCGGCGCTGCTGGTCAGCCACGCGGTGAGCCACAGGTGCGGCTCCAGCGGCAGGTCCGACTGGTTGATCAGCAACAACGGCGGGCCATTGAGCTGGCGATTGTTGTGATAGATACGCGCACCGAACTTGCTGCGCAGCCAGGAGTGGAAAAACACCCGCTCCATCTGCGCGCCAAACTGGCCCTGCCAGCGCAGTTCCAATTCATGCAGCAACGGCAGCAACAGTTGCTCGCACAAGGTGCGCGGCGGGTAGAGGGCCATGGCTTGGTTGAAGGCATCGTCTACACGGCGCTCGGCCAATTCGCTGATCGCGTGCAGCAATGTCTGACGGCGGCTGTGCCATTCGTTCTCCACGGGGTGCTCATTGGGCTGGGCCGAGTCGATCAGGTTTTTCACCTGGCTGACCGGCACGCCGCGGTTGAGCCACGTCAAGATGGTGTGGATGCGTTGCACGTGGTCGGCTGAAAACAGGCGGTGCCCCTTGGGCGTGCGCTGCGGCACGATCAAACCGTAGCGGCGCTCCCAGGCGCGCAGGGTCACTGCGTTCACCCCGGTTTGGCGCGCCACTTCGCGGATCGGCAACCAGCCCTGTTCCAGGGCTTGGGCGAAGTCTTCGCCGGGGGCGGTGTCGTCGGGTTCTGAAAGAGTCATGGGTTAAATCGCATTACGCAGGCTGAGGTTTTCCGGGTGCGGTTGCAGGTAGGCCTGCTGCGCGATGTAGCGGTCCGGGTGTTGGCGGAAATGGTGCTTGAGCAGGGTCAGCGGCACCACCAGCGGCACGACGCCCTGGTGGTATTGGCCGATGATCGTCTGCATTTCCTGTTTGTCGTCGGCGCTGATGGCTTGCTTGAGGTAGCCGCTGATGTGCTGCAACACGTTGGTGTGGGTGCCACGCGTGGCGCATTTGGTCAGGCCGCGCATGAGGTCGCTGAAGTAGCGCGCGGCCAATGCCTGGAGGTCGTCGGCCTTGGTCATGCTGCCCAGCAGGGCGCCCAGGCGTTTGTAGTGCACCGGGCTGTGGGCCATCAGCAGGTATTTGTAGCGAGCGTGAAACTCCAGCAGGCGGTGGCGGGTCAGGCCCTCGGCGAGCACCTGTTGCCAGTGGGCGTACACAAACACCCGGGTCAGGAAGTTTTCCCGCAGTACCGGGTCGTTCAGCCTGCCGTCTTCTTCCACCGGCAAGTCGGGGTGGCGGGCGCAGAACGCCTGGGCGTAGATGCCGCGCCCGCCGCCGTCCACCGGGGTGCCGTTGGCGCGGTAGACCTTGACCCGCTCCAGGCCGCAGGACGGCGACTTTTGCATGAAGATGTAACCGCACAGGTCGGTGTGTTCGGCGGCCATTTGTTGGCCGTAGTCGTCCAGCGGGCGGGTAACGTTCAGTTCGCGGTTCACCGTACCCACCGCTTCAGGGTGCGCCGGGTCGCCCACCAGGCGGATCGGTTCGCGGGGGATGCCCAGGCCGATCGCCACTTCCGGGCACAGCGGCACAAAGTCGAAATACTCGGCGAGGGTGTCGGCGCACAGGTGGGAGTGCTTGTGCCCGCCATTGAAGCGCACGTTTTCACCGAGCAGGCAGGCACTGATGGCGATTTTGGGTTTGCCGGAGGCGGACGGGGTGTGAAGCATGGCTAAACCTCTGCAAGATTCCTGTACAGACTTAAAATTCTGTACAACTTAATCTCATCATAGGTTTGAAGCTGTACAAGTCAAATAGTTTGTACAGCTTTTTGCGCGGGGCTATTTCCAGCCGATTTTCCAGGCATCGGCGTTTTGCAGGGTTTGCCAGGCCAGCCGCTCGGAGCGGTGGGTCATCACCGCTTGCAGTTCGATGTCCAGCACGGTGCCCTCTTCGTCGCGAAACAATTCGGTGACCAGGAAGTGTTTTTCTTTGTTCTGCGGGCGGGCTGCCGTCCACTTCGACAGCAGCAACTTGGCCGGATTGATACGGTTCATCGCGCGTGTTCGATCAGTCGTCGCGCCGCTTCCTGGCCGCTGAGCCAGGCCCCTTCGACACGGCCGGACAAGCACCAGTCCCCGCACACATACAGGCCCAGGTCGGCGTCGGCGAGCACGCCGAACTCGTGGCTGGCGGACGGGCGCGCATACAGCCAGCGGTGCGCCAGGCTGAACGAGGGCGGCGGCATGCTGGCGTGCAGCAGTTCGGCAAAGGCGCCGTGCAGGTGTTCGATCACGGCTTCCTTGGGCAGGTCCAGGTGCTGCTTGCTCCAGGCGCTGGTGGCGTGCAGCACCCAGGTGTCGAGGTGGGTGTCGCGCCCGGGTTTGCTGCGGTTGCGCGCCAGCCAGTCGAGGGGGCTGTCTTGCACGAAGCAGCCTTGCATGGGCGTGTCCAGCGGGGTGTCGAACGCCAGGGCGACGGCCCAGGTCGGGTCCATCTTCACCCCGGCGGCCACGTTGGCCAGTTTGGGCGCGGCCGCCAGCAGGGCGGCGGCCTGTGGCGCCGGGGTGGCGATGACCACGTGGCTGAACGGGCCGTGGTTGCCGCCGTCGGCGTCCAGCAGGTTCCAGTGTTTTTCGCCCTGGAACACTTCGGTGATGCGGCAACCGAACTCCACCGGCAAGTCGTCGAGCAGGGCGCGGGTGATGGCGCTCATGCGGGGCGTGCCGACCCAGCGGGTCTGTTCATCGGGGGAGGGGCTCAATTGCCCGGATTTGGCGTTGTACAGCTGCGGTTCCCACTGCGCGGCCCAGCCGTTGGCTTGCCAGCGCTGCACCTCATTGACGAAGCGTCGGTCACGCGCGGTGAAGTACTGCGCGCCCATGTCCAAGGCCCCGGCGTCGCTGCGCTTGCTGGACATGCGCCCGCCACTGCCGCGGCTTTTATCGAAGAGTTGTACAACGTGGCCGGCGTCTTGTAACGCTCGGGCGGCGGAAAGACCGGCGATGCCGGTGCCAATGATCGCGATGGGAACAGTCATGGGAGGCCTCGTTTTACCGTTGGGTACAGACTACGCCGACACCAATAGCTGTACAATGTTGTTTTTTGGTATAAGTTTTGGCGTACCTGATCTATAGAGCGTGGCCTATGGTTAAACCAGTGGTTTAAATCATCGTCGCGCCCGGTTGTAAAAGTCCCTGTCTTTAAAATAGACCAGTGAGCGCGGGCGAACGTCACGGGAGGAAATAGTGATGCACATTTTGCTGACAGGCGGTACAGGACTCATCGGTCGCCAGCTGTGCCAATACTGGCTCGCCCGTGGGCATCGCTTGAGCGTGTGGAGCCGCCGTCCCGAGCAGGTGGCCAGGTTGTGTGGCGCGCAGGTGCGCGGCATCGCCCGCTTGCAGGACCTTGAGGAGCCGGTGGACGCCGTGGTCAACCTGGCCGGTGCGCCGATTGCCGACCGCCCCTGGACCCACAAGCGCAAGGCCCTGTTGTGGAGCAGCCGGATCACCCTGACCGAAACCCTGCTGGCCTGGCTGGAAGGCCTTGAGCACCGACCTGCGGTGTTGATTTCGGGCTCCGCCGTGGGCTGGTATGGCGACGGCGGCGAGCGTGAGTTGACTGAAGCCTGCGGCCCGGTGCAGGACGATTTCCCCAGCCAATTGTGCATTGCGTGGGAAGAAACCGCCCAGCGCGCCGAAGCCCTCGGGATGCGCGTGGTGCTGGTGCGCACAGGGTTGGTGCTGGCGGCGCAGGGCGGCTTTTTGTCGCGCCTGTTGCCGATGTTCAAACTGGCGCTGGGTGGGCCGATCGGCAAGGGGCGGCAGTGGATGCCGTGGGTGCACATCGAGGATCAAATCGCCCTGATTGATTTTCTTCTGCACGAGCCTGACGCCCGCGGTCCCTATAATGCGTGCGCGCCGCACCCGGTGCGCAACATAGAATTTGCCAAGACGCTGGGCCAGGTGCTGCACCGCCCCGCGTTCATGCCCATGCCAGCCTTTGCCTTGAAGGTGGGGCTGGGCGAGTTGTCCGGCTTGTTGCTGGGCGGCCAGAAAGCGCTGCCCGAGCGCCTGTTGGCCGCCGGGTTTACTTTTCGGTTCACCGAGTTGCACGCGGCATTGGACGATGTGTCCCGCCGCCTCTAGAGATAGGACGTTGCATGACGGATCACGCGTTATTACTGGTCAACCTGGGCTCACCGGCGTCTACCTCGGTGGCCGATGTGCGCAGCTACCTCAATCAATTTCTCATGGACCCCTACGTGATCGACCTGCCGTGGCCGGTGCGGCGGTTGCTGGTGTCGCTGATTCTGATCAAGCGCCCCGAGCAGTCCGCCCACGCCTACGCCTCGATCTGGTGGGACGAGGGCTCGCCACTGGTGGTGCTGAGCCGGCGCTTGCAGCAGCAAATGACTGCGCAATGGACCCAAGGGCCGGTGGAACTGGCGATGCGGTACGGCCAGCCGTCCATCGAAAGTGTGTTGGTGCGCCTGGCCGGCCAGGGCATCAAAAAGGTCACGCTGGCGCCGCTGTATCCGCAGTTCGCCGACAGCACGGTGACCACCGTGGTGCAAGAGGCCCGGCGCGTGGTGCGCGAGAAAAAACTCGCCCTTGAGTTTGCCACCCTGCAACCCTTCTACGACCAGCCTGAATACCTGGACGCCCTGGTGACCAGCGCCAGGCCGTATGTCGCGCAGGATTTCGATCACCTGTTGCTCAGTTTTCACGGGCTGCCGGAGCGCCACCTGACCAAGCTCGACCCCACCGGGCAACACTGCTTGCGCGATGATGACTGCTGCAAGAACGCCTCGCCCCAGGTGCTTGCCACCTGCTACCGGGCCCAATGTTTCAGCGTGGCTCGCAACTTTGCCGAGCGCATGGGCCTGCCGGACGGCAAGTGGTCGGTGGCGTTCCAGTCGCGCCTGGGCCGGGCGAAATGGATCGAACCCTACACCGAGGCCCGCCTGGATGCCTTGGCCAAGCAGGGTGTGAAGAAGTTGCTGGTGATGTGCCCGGCGTTTGTCGCCGATTGCATCGAGACGCTGGAGGAAATCGGTGACCGTGGGGCCGAACAGTTCCGCGAGGCCGGTGGCGAGGAATTGGTGCTGGTGCCGTGCCTGAATGACGAACCGCAGTGGGCGGCGGCGCTCAATGCGTTGTGTGAAAAGGCGCCGGCCACCCTGTAACCCTGGTCGTGGTGCAGGTGTTTATTCGTGATGCGGCTGGCCGAGGAAGGTCAGCGAGCTGAACAGGCCGCGCGTCGCCACGTCGGCATTGTTGTCCACGGGGACTTCCACCTGCGCCGCGATCACGTTCAAGCCTTCGTTGCGGACCACCACCTTCGCGCGTCCCTGGGCGTCGGTTTCGGCGCTCAGGGTGTTGGGGGCATTGCGGTAATCGCCGATCAACTTGACGCCCGCCGCGGGCTTGCCGTCCAGCAGCACCCGTACCGGCAGCGGCTTGCCCGGGCCGACGGTGAGCGGGTCCACTTCCGGCAGGATCAGCAGCTTGATTTTCCCCAGCGCTGGCAGCTTCGCCCCTGCCTGATAAATCGCCAGGCTGTATTTGAACGTATGGGTTGACTCGATCGCGCCCGGCACCTGGCTGCGCCCCTGGTTGATCCATTTTTTATCCGGCGTCTGTGACCACATGCCATTGTCCAGTGCCACGGCCACGGAGGCCGGTGGCTTGAGGGGTTGCAGGCGGGCGTGGTCGGGCAGGCGTTGCACGGTCACCGGGATCAGCTTGCCGCGAAGGTCGTAGGCCCAGGCCCCGCTGATTTTTTCCGGCTTGAAAGCATCGTCTTCCGCGCCATGGCCGTAGATCACTTCGATATTGCCGCGTCGTTCTTCGGTCCACAGGCCGTGAGCCGAGGCGTGGGTGGCAAACAGCAGGCCGAGCAGGGCCAGAGGTTTGGGGAATTGCATGGTGGTGTCCTGTTACAGGTTGAGGGTCAGGCTGACGGTGAAATTGCGGGGCTCGCCGGGGGTGATCCAGTAATTGCTGTAGGAGCGCTCGTAGTACTTTTCATCGAACAGATTGTTAAGGTTCAGGCCCACGGTGACGGTGTCGCTGGCTTTGTAATGCGCCAACAGGTCTAGGGTGTGGTAGGCCGGCAGCTCGAACGATTGGCCGGCTTCGCCCGAACGGTCGCCGACGTAGGTAAACGCCGCGCCCACGTCGGAGCCACGTAGCAAGCCGTCCTGGAACGCGTAGACGCCCAGCAGGCTGGCGCTGCGTTTGGCCACGCCGAGAATGCGGCTGCCCGTCGGAATATTTTTGTCGCCCTTGGTCACTTCGGCGTCGATGTAGGCAAAGGCTCCAATCACGCGCAGGGCGTCCGTCACCTGCCCGGCCAGTTGCAGGTCCAGGCCCTGGCTGCGGGCTTTGCCCATGGCGCGATGGGTGTCGGTGGCGGGGTCGAGGGCCAGCACGTTTTCCTTTTCGATATGAAAAGCGGCGAGGGTGGCGCTCAGGCGATCGTCGAACAGTTCGCTCTTGAGCCCTGCCTCATAGCCCACGCCTTCCTCGGGCTTGAAGGATTGGCCGCCCGCGTCCAGGCCATTGTTGGGTTTAAATGACGTGGAGACGTTGGCGAATACCCCCACCTGCGGTGTGAGCTGGTAGAGCAGGCCGGCGCGCTGGGTGAAGGCGTCGTGGGTTTGGCGGCTCTTGGCGTGGTCGCGGGCATAATCGTCGGTGTGCTGCTCGAAGCGTTCGAGGCGCGCGCCCAGCATGCCGCGCAGGCGGTCAGTGAAGATGATCTGGTCTTGCAGGTTCAACGCATGGCTTTTGACGTGTTCAAACACGTGGGTGCCGGAGCGTGCGCGGTCTGGCTTGGGCTGACCGTAGACGGGGTGGTACAGGTCGATGGCGTAGGGGCTGCCCGCGATGGCGGTGACACGTTCTTTTTTGCGGTAGTCCTCGTATTCGGTTCCGACCAACAGCTCGTGCTGCCAGCTGCCGATGTCGAACAGGCCGCGCAATTCCAGTTGGGTGATGCTGTCGTGCCAGCCCGTGGAGCGTTCCCGGTAGCGGCGGTTGAGGGTGTGACCATCAGCGTTAAGCGCACGGTTCTCCGAAGCATCGCCCCACAGGCTGCCCTGCTTGTAGTGGCTGGCCAGGCGCAGTGTCCAGGCGTCGTTCAGATGATGGTCCAGGCTGGCTTGCAGGCGGTTGTTGTGGTTGCGAATATCGCCGTCGTTGGGCTCGCCCAGAAAGGTGGAACGAGAAACGCCGCTCCAGCGGTTATTGGGCGCTACCAGGCCCCGGTCGAAGGTAGAGCTGTGGCGCACGAATTCGCTTTCCACCCGCAGTTGGGTGGCCGGGTTCAGTTGCCAGCTGAGGGAGGGCGCGACGAACACCCGCTTGTTCTGTACGTGGTCACGAAAACTGTGGTTGTCTGCCACGGCCAGGTTGACCCGCGTCAACACGCGGCCTTCGCCATCCAACGGGGTGTTCACGTCCAGCGCGGTGCTGTAACGGTCCCAACTGCCGGCGCGGGTGTGCAGGGTGGCAAAGGCCTCGGGCTGGGGCTTTTTGGTGACGATATTGACAGTGCCGCCAGGGTCGCCACGGCCATACAGGCTGGCGGCGGGGCCCTTGAGCACTTCGATGCGTTCGATATTGGCCGTGTCCGGCGTGCTGGGGTAGCCCCGGTTGGCACTGAAGCCGTCCTGGTAGAACTCGGAGGTGGTGAAGCCGCGCACGCTGTATTCGTATAGCGTGAGCCCGCCGAAGTTGTTCTGCTTGGACACCCCGCCCGCATATTCCAAGGCCCGCTCCACGTTTGTGCTGCCCAGGTCCGTGAGCACTGAGGCAGGAATGACGCTGATGGACTGTGGGATATCGCGAAGGGCGGTGTCAGTCTTGGTTGCGCTGGTGGAGCGGGTGGCTCGGTAGCCCTTGACCGGGTCGGTGGCGGACTCATAGGCGTCGGCAGTGACGCGCAGCGTGTCCAGTTCAACGATGCTGTTGTCTTCGGCGCAGGCCGGATCCATCAGCAGGCCCAGGGCAAGGGTGGCCAGGGGCGCAAGTTTTCGAGGTGGCATGGTAAAGCGTTCCAATGTCTATATTGAAACAATATAACATGCCAAATGAGAGTGAATTTCTTTTGAAATGTTTGCTTACAGGCGCCCTGAGACGGGCGCCTGTCGCGCGGATCAGTCGGCGTCTTTGGCCGGCGCAGGCGGCGGTCGAAGGCCGACTTCTGCCATCAACTTGATCTCTTTGCCATTGCGCATCACCTGGATCGCTACCTTGTCGGTAGGTTTGATCCGCGCCACCTGATTCATCGATTTGCGGCCATCGTTCGCCGGTTCGCCGTCGATGCTCAGGATCACGTCGCCCGGTTGCAGGCCGGCTTTTTGCGCCGGGCCGTCACGCAGGATCCCGGCCACCACGATGCCGGGGCGCCCGGTGAGGCCGAAGGATTCGGCCAGTTCCTTGGTCAACGGCTGCACTTCCAGCCCCAGCCAGCCGCGAATCACCTGGCCGTGCTCGATGATCGACTTCATCACCTCGGTGGCCAGCTTGACCGGAATCGCAAAGCCGATGCCCTGGGAGCCGCCGGTCTTGGTGAAAATCGCCGTGTTGATGCCGGTGAGGTTGCCGTTGGCGTCCACCAGCGCACCCCCGGAGTTGCCGGGGTTGATGGCCGCGTCGGTCTGGATGAAGTCTTCGTAGCTGTTAAGGCCCAGCTGGTTGCGCCCGGTGGCGCTGATGATGCCCATGGTCACCGTCTGGCCGACGCCGAACGGGTTGCCGATGGCCAGCGCCACGTCGCCGACGCGCAGGCCTTCGGAGCGGCCGATGGTGATGGACGGCAGGTTCTTGAGGTCGATCTTGAGCACCGCGAGGTCGGTTTCGGGGTCGCTGCCCACCACGCGGGCCAGGGTTTCACGGCCATCGCGCAGGGCGACGATGATTTGGTCAGCGCCGGTGGTCACGTGGTTGTTGGTGAGAATGTAGCCTTCCGGGCTCATAATCACGCCCGACCCGAGGCTGGACTCCATGCGCCGCTGCTTGGGCGAGTTGTCGCCAAAAAAGCGCTGGAACTGCGGGTCTTCAAACAGCGGGTGCGCCGGTTTGTTGATGACTTTGGTGGTGTACAGGTTGACCACCGCGGGCGCGGCGATCACCACGGCGTCGGCATACGTGACCGGGCCCTGCACGATGCCGTTGGTTTGCGGGGCCTGTTGCAGGTTGACATCGAGGGTGGGCAAACCGACCCATTGTGGATAACGCTGAATAATCAGCATCGCGACCAGCACGCCCGCCAACAATGGCCATCCAAAAAAACGCAGTGCCTTGAGCATGTAAGAAAAGTCCTGACAGGTTGCAGGGGACGGGAGAGCGCCCATAATGTCGCGCATTATACGAGGCCACGCGCGCCTCTGAACGGGATATTTAGGAGTCTTTTATGGCCGTCGCCCTGAGCACCCTGGTCGAGGAAGCCGACCGTTACCTTGGCAGCGCAAAAATCGCCGATTTTTGCCCCAATGGCCTGCAAGTCGAGGGCCGGCCGCAGGTGTCACGCATCATCAGCGGCGTGACCGCAAGCCAGGCCTTGCTGGACGCGGCCATCGAAGCCGACGCCGACCTGGTGCTGGTGCACCACGGTTATTTCTGGAAAGGCGAGAGCCCGTGCATCACCGGCATGAAGCAGCGCCGTCTGAAAACCCTGCTCAAGCACGACATCAGCCTGCTGGCCTACCACCTGCCGCTGGACCTGCACCCCGAGGTCGGCAATAACGTGCAACTGGCCCGTCAACTGGACATCACCGTCGAAGGCCCGCTGGACCCGGACAACCTCAAGGTGGTCGGCCTGGTGGGCTCCCTGGCCGAGCCCCTGTCGCCGCGCGATTTTGCCCGCCGCGTGCAGGACGTCATGGGCCGCGAGCCCTTATTGATAGAAGGCAGCGAGATGATCCGCCGCGTGGGCTGGTGCACCGGCGGCGGGCAGGGGTACATCGACCAGGCGATTGCAGCGGGCGTTGACCTGTATCTGAGCGGCGAAGCGTCGGAACAGACCTTCCACAGCGCCCGGGAAAACGACATCAGCTTTATCGCTGCCGGCCACCACGCCACCGAGCGCTACGGCGTGCAGGCACTGGGCGACTACCTGGCCCGGCGCTTTGCGCTGGAACACCTGTTTATCGACTGCCCCAACCCCATCTAGGCAAGGCTGGGGAGCCAAACCCGGGGGCATATTCATATACCGTTTCGATCTAGGCCGCGCCCTCTAATAGAATTAGGCGCTGTGCTAGCATGCCCCGCTCGAACACGGCCCGCTGGCCGTCCATAAGATCGTTTTTCCGTGAGTAACCATGGTCGACAAACTGACGCATCTCAAACAGCTGGAGGCGGAAAGCATCCACATCATCCGCGAGGTCGCCGCCGAGTTCGATAACCCGGTGATGCTTTACTCGATCGGTAAAGACTCCGCCGTGATGCTGCACCTGGCACGCAAGGCCTTTTTTCCCGGCAAGCTGCCGTTCCCGGTGATGCACGTCGACACCCGCTGGAAATTCCAGGAGATGTACCGGTTCCGCGACAAAATGGTCGAAGAACTGGGCCTGGATCTCATCACTCACGTCAACCCTGACGGCGTGGCGCAAGGTATCAACCCCTTCACCCACGGCAGTGCCAAGCACACCGACATCATGAAGACCGAAGGCCTCAAGCAGGCCCTGGACAAACATGGTTTCGACGCAGCCTTTGGTGGCGCCCGTCGCGATGAAGAGAAATCCCGCGCCAAGGAGCGCGTGTACTCGTTCCGCGACAGCAAGCACCGCTGGGACCCGAAAAACCAGCGCCCGGAGCTGTGGAACGTCTACAACGGCAACGTGAACAAAGGCGAGTCGATCCGCGTGTTCCCGCTGTCCAACTGGACCGAGCTGGATATCTGGCAGTACATCTACCTGGAAGGCATCCCGATCGTACCGTTGTACTTCGCCGCCGAGCGTGAAGTGATCGAGAAGAACGGCACGCTGATCATGATCGACGACGAGCGCATCCTTGAGCATTTGTCTGACGAAGACAAAGCCCGAATCGTCAAAAAGAAAGTCCGTTTCCGTACCCTTGGCTGCTACCCGTTGACGGGCGCGGTGGAGTCCGAAGCCGAGACGCTGACGGACATCATTCAGGAAATGCTCCTGACGCGAACTTCCGAGCGCCAGGGCCGTGTCATCGACCACGATGGCGCAGGCTCGATGGAAGATAAAAAACGTCAGGGTTATTTCTAAGGGGTTGTCATGTCGCACGTATCTGATTTGATCAGCGAGGACATCCTCGCCTACCTGGGCCAGCACGAGCGCAAGGAAATGTTGCGCTTCCTGACCTGCGGCAACGTCGACGACGGCAAAAGCACCCTGATCGGGCGCCTGCTGCACGACTCCAAGATGATCTACGAAGATCACCTGGAAGCCATCACCCGTGACTCGAAAAAAGTCGGCACCACCGGTGACGACATCGACCTGGCGTTGCTGGTCGACGGCCTGCAGGCCGAGCGGGAGCAGGGCATCACTATCGATGTGGCCTACCGCTATTTCTCCACCGCCAAGCGCAAATTCATCATCGCCGACACCCCGGGCCATGAGCAGTACACCCGCAACATGGCCACCGGTGCGTCTACCTGTGACCTGGCGATCATCCTGATCGACGCCCGCTACGGCGTGCAGACCCAGACCCGTCGCCACAGCTACATCGCGTCCTTGCTGGGCATCAAGCACATCGTGGTGGCCATCAACAAGATGGACATCAATGGCTTTGACCAAAGCGTGTTCGAGTCGATCAAGGCCGATTACCTGAAGTTTGCCGACGGCATCGCGTTCAAGCCGAGCACCTTGGCCTTTGTGCCGATGTCGGCGCTCAAGGGTGACAACGTGGTGAACAAGAGCGAGCGTTCGCCTTGGTACACCGGGCAGTCGCTGATGGAAATCCTCGAAACCGTCGAGATCGCCAACGACCGCAACTACACCGATCTGCGTTTCCCGGTGCAGTACGTCAACCGCCCGAACCTGAACTTCCGTGGGTTTGCGGGCACCCTGGCCAGCGGTGTGGTGCACAAGGGCGATGAAGTCGTGGTGCTGCCGTCGGGCAAGAGCAGCCGCGTGAAGTCCATCGTGACCTTTGAAGGTGAGCTGGAACACGCAGGCCCCGGCCAGGCCGTGACCCTGACCATGGAAGACGAGATCGATATCTCCCGTGGCGACTTGTTGGTGCATGCCGACAACGTGCCGCAAGTGACCGACGCCTTTGACGCCATGCTGGTGTGGATGGCCGAAGAGCCGATGCTGCCGGGCAAGAAATACGACATCAAGCGCGCCACCAGCTATGTGCCGGGGTCCATCACCAGCATCGTGCACCGGGTGGACGTGAACACCCTGGAGCAGGGCGCCGCGAGTGCCTTGCAACTGAACGAGATCGGTCGGGTCAAGGTCAGCCTCGATGCGGCGATTGCGCTGGACGGTTATGAGAGCAACCGCACCACCGGCGCATTTATCGTCATCGACCGCCTGACCAACGGCACCGTGGCGGCGGGCATGATCATCGCGCCGCCGGTTGGCCAGGGCAGCGCCGCGCAGCACGGCAAGCTGGCCCACGTGGCCACCGACGAGCGCGCCCAGCGTTTCGGCCAGCAACCGGCCACCGTGTTGTTCAGCGGCCTGTCGGGCGCGGGCAAGAGCACGTTGGCTTACGCGGTGGAGCGCAAGCTGTTCGACATGGGCCGTGCGGTGTTTGTACTCGATGGCCAGAACCTGCGTCATGACCTGAACAAGGGCTTGCCGCAGGACCGTGCCGGGCGCACCGAAAACTGGCGGCGTGCCGCCCACGTGGCGCGTCAGTTCAACGAAGCGGGCCTGTTGACGCTGGCGGCGTTTGTGGCGCCGGACGCCGAAGGCCGTGAACAGGCCAAGGCGTTGATCGGTAATGACCGCCTGCTGACCGTGTACGTGCAGGCATCGCCGCTGGTGTGTGCCGAGCGCGACCCGCAGGGCCTGTACGCGGCGGGTGGGGATAACATCCCCGGCGAGTCGTTCCCGTATGACGTGCCGTTGAACGCTGACCTGGTCATCGACACCCAGGCGTTGTCGGTGGACGAGAGCGTCAAGCAGGTGCTGGAATTGCTCAGGAACCGCGGCAAGCTCTAAGCGGCAAGCCGTCTGCTAAAAGCCCGCCACCGATCACTCGGTGGCGGGCTTTTTGTTGAGCGTTCCCCTGCTCTGCGTCACGCTTTCGGGTAGCGGGTGTGCAGCGTGTTCAGCCGCTCATCCTTCTGTTCCCACAGCCGGTTGATCCAGCCTTGAAACGCCAGCCGGTATTCCCCGTCCTGTTCATAGTTCTTGCCGATAAACTGCGGCGGGATCTGCACCTCTTCGCAGTGCACCACTACTTCCTTCATGTTCCCGCAAAGCAAATCCCAATACCCGGGGCGCCCGGCGGGGTAGTGAAGGGTCACATTCACCAGGGACTTGAGCTGTTCGCCCATGGCATCGAGCACAAATGCGATCCCGCCGGCCTTGGGTTTGAGCAGGTAGCGAAACGGCGATTGCTGCTGGGCGTGCTTGCCTTCGGTAAACCGCGTGCCTTCGGCAAAGTTGAAGATGCCTACCGGGTTGTCGCGAAACTTCGCACAGGTCTTGCGGGTGGTTTCCAGGTCCTTGCCTTTCTTTTCCGGGTGTTTTTCCAGATACGCCTTGGTGTAGCGCTTCATGAACGGAAAGCCCAGTGCCCACCAGGCCAGGCCAATGACCGGGACCCAGATCAGTTCCTGCTTGAGGAAAAACTTCAGCGGGCGGATCCGGCGGTTGAACACGTATTGCAGCACCATGATGTCAACCCAGCTCTGGTGGTTGCTGGTCACCAGATAGGTGTGCCGATAGTCCAGGCCTTCCAGGCCAATCAGGTGCCAGCGGGTGCGGCGCACCAGGTTCATCCAGCCCTTGTTGTTGCTGATCCAGGCTTCATGCGTGTGGTTCATCAGCCACTCGCTGAAGCGTTTGGCGAACGGCAGCAGTTTGAACAGCGCGACGATGAACAGGAACGAGCACAGCAAAATCGTGTTCAGCGCCAGCAGCAGCGAGGCGATCACACCGCGCAGGGCGGCAGGCAGGAAATCCAGCATTTACAGGTCCACAGGTCGGTTGGCGGCTTGAATCGCCGTCAGGGCGATGGTGTACACGATGTCGTCGACCTGAGCGCCGCGCGGCAGGTCGTTCACCGGCTTGCGCAGGCCTTGCAGCATCGGGCCCAGGCTGACGCAGTCGGCGCTGCGTTGCACGGCCTTGTGGGTGGTGTTGCCGGTGTTGAGGTCCGGGAACACAAACACCGTGGCCTTGCCCGCCACCTGGCTGTTGGGCGCCAGTTGCCGGGCCACGGTTTCGTTGGCGGCGGCGTCGTATTGCAGCGGGCCGTCGATCAGCAGCGAGCGTTGCTGTTCGTGGGCGAGCAGGGTGGCCTCGCGGACTTTTTCCACTTCTTCGCCGCTGGCCGAGTCGCCGCTGGAATAGCTGATCATCGCTACCCGCGGGGTAATTCCGAACGCGGCCGCCGAATCGGCGCTTTGCAGGGCGATTTCCGCCAGTTCCGCAGCGCTGGGGTGCGGGTTCATCACGCAGTCGCCGTACACCAGCACCTGCTCGGGGAAGAGCATGAAAAACACCGACGACACCAGCGTGCAGCCCGGCGCCGTTTTAATCAGCTGCAGGGCTGGGCGGATGGTGTTGGCGGTGGAATGGATGACCCCGGACACCAGCCCGTCGACCTCATCGAGCGCCAGCATCACGGTGGCGATGACCACGGTGTCTTCCAGTTGCTGCTCGGCCATCGGCGCATTCAGGCTCTTGCTCTTGCGCAAGGCCACCATGGGCTCGACGTAGCGCGGGCGAATCAGGTCCGGGTCGAGAATCTCCAGGCCTTCGGGCAACTCGATGCCGTGGGCGCGGGCGACGGCTTCCACGTCCGCAGGCTTGGCCAGCAGCACGCAACGGGCGATGCCCCGGGCCTGGCAGATGGCGGCCGCTTGTACGGTCAGGGGCTCGCTGCCTTCGGGCAGCACGATGCGCTTGTTGGCGGCCTGGGCGCGCTGGATCAGTTGGTAGCGGAACACGGCGGGCGACAGGCGCATCTCACGCGGCGTGCCGCAGCGCTGGTGCAGCCAGCGGGCGTCGAGGTGGCTGGCGACGAAGTCGGTGATGATCTCGGCGCGCTCGCGGTCATCGATCGGGATTTCCTTGTTCAGCCCGTTGAGCTGGTTGGCGGTGTCAAAGGAGCCGGTGCTCACCGACAGCACCGGCAGGCCCGCCTGGAACGCGCCACGGCACAGGTCCATGATCCGTGGGTCGGGCAGGGTGTCGCTGGTCAGCAGCAGCCCGGCCAGGGGCACGCCGTTGATGGCCGCCAGGCTGACCGCCAGGATGATGTCGTCGCGATCCCCCGGGGTCACGACCAGCACGCCGGGCTTGAGCAGCTCAACGGTGTTGCGCATGGTGCGCGCGCAAATGATGATTTTATTCATGCGCCGGGTTTCGTAGTCACCGGCATTGAGCACCTGGGCGCCCATCAGGTCGGCGACGTCGCGGGTGCGCGGGGCGTTGAGTTCGGGTTGGTAGGGGATGCAGCCGAGCAGGCGGAAATCGCCGCTGCGCAGCAAAGGGGAATGTTCTTTGAGGCGCGTGGCAAAGGCCTCCATGCTCTCGTCGGTACGCACTTTGTTGAGGATCACGCCGAGGACTTTCGGGTCCTTGGGGCCGCCGAACAGTTGGGCCTGTAATTCCACGCGGCCGGAGAGTTCGGTGAGCACTTCGTTTTCCGGCGCCGACACCAGGATCACTTCAGCGTCCAGGCTTTTGGCCAGGTGCAGGTTGACCCGGGCCGCGTAGCTGGCGTTGCGGGTCGGCACCATGCCTTCGACGATCAACACGTCCTTGCCCACGGCGGCCTGTTGGTAAAGGGTGATGATTTCTTCGAGCAGCTCATCGAGCTGGCCGTCGCCGAGCATGCGCTCCACATGGGCCAGGCCCAGCGGTTGCGGCGGCTTGAGGCCGTGGGTGCGGGCCACCAGTTCGGTGGAGCGCTCGGGGCCGGTGTCGCCCGGGTGCGGCTGGGCAATGGGTTTGAAAAAGCCGACTTTGAGCCCGGCCCGTTCAAGGGTACGCACCAGCCCCAGGCTGATGGAGGTCAGACCCACACCAAAATCGGTGGGCGCGATAAAAAAAGTCTGCATGCGAATTCTCTAAAGGTGCATGGCTTGGGTGGCGCTCTATGGCTGAGGGCCTACCGATGATCAGGCGCCAAGGTTATCGTTATTCGCGCTCCTGCGCACACCAGCCGCACGCAAAGGCGTGGCCTATTTTTTCCAGGCGTTGGGCGGGGTCGTTGACCCAGGCCCGCGACTGCCAGGGCGGCTGGTGGCGCAGGTGCTGGGTGTGGCCGCAGGACAGTTGGACCACCCAGTGCTGGTCTGCGTCCTGATAGAAGCCGGTGACGGTCGCGTGCAGGGTTGTACCCCGTCTGTCCGGGTTGTGTTCGCTTTCGGGCAAATCCTTGTTTAGACTTGTCCGTTCTTCATTCTTATGCAAAAGGTCTCGCCCCATGCCGATCGCCGCCAACAAGGCTGTCTCCATTGACTATACCCTGACCAATGACGCTGGTGAGGTCATTGACAGCTCCGCCGGCGGCGCACCGCTGGTTTACCTGCAAGGTGCAGGTAACATCATCCCAGGCCTGGAAAAGGCGCTGGATGGCAAAGAAGTCGGTGACGAACTGACCGTTTCCGTCGAGCCGGAAGACGCCTACGGCGAATACTCCGCCGAGCTGGTCAGCACTTTGAGCCGCAGCATGTTCGAAGGTGTCGACGAACTGGAAGTGGGCATGCAGTTCCACGCTTCCGCGCCGGACGGCCAGATGCAAATCGTGACCATCCGTGACCTGGAAGGCGACGACGTCACTGTCGACGGCAACCACCCATTGGCTGGCCAGCGTCTGAACTTCCAGGTGAAGATCGTCGCGATCCGTGACGCTTCCCAAGAAGAAGTGGCCCACGGCCACGTTCACGGTGAAGGCGGTCATCACCACTGATTGAAGCGCTACGCTCAATCTGCTGGCTAAAACACCCCGACAGGTTCGGGGTGTTTTTTTGCGCGTGTAAACATGAAAACCTGCGCAAACAAAAATGCCCCGCATCTTTCGATACGGGGCATTTTTTAACTGTACGCCGGGTGAGCGGCGTTGCAGTTACTTAGGCCGCAGCAGCAACGTTCAGTGCTTTGATGTGGCCATTCAGGCGGCTCTTATGACGAGCGGCCTTGTTCTTGTGGATGATGCCTTTATCGGCCATACGGTCGATAACAGGCACAGCCAGAACGTAAGCAGCTTGAGCTTTTGCAGCGTCTTTGGTGTCGATGGCTTTCACTACATTCTTGATGTAGGTACGAACCATGGAACGCAGGCTGGCGTTGTGGCTGCGACGCTTCTCAGCCTGTTTTGCACGTTTTTTGGCGGAAGGTGAGTTGGCCACCGTCGAGCTCCTCGAAAGACTTTTTAGGAAATAGCAAACAAAATAGGCCGCGAATCATGCCGATGACTTGATGTGTTGTCAAGGCCGGCTGAAGCGAACTGCTGAGTGGTCGATCTGAAGAGGCGGGTGATTTAATTCCGGCGCTTGACCTGTAAACTCGCGAGCTTTGGCTCTGTGCTGTTGCAGGCGCGCAGTATCGCACAGGTAGGCGTTTTGTTCGCCTGCTCTTTCTCTATAGGCAAGAAATTTTCGATGAATCTGCTTAAATCGTTGGCCGCCGTCAGCTCTATCACGATGATTTCCCGGGTTCTGGGGTTTGTGCGGGACACCCTCGTGGCACGCATTTTTGGCGCCAGCATGGCCACGGATGCCTTTTTCATTGCCTTCAAATTGCCCAACCTGTTGCGGCGGATCTTTGCCGAGGGCGCGTTTTCCCAGGCATTCGTGCCGATTCTGGCGGAATACAAAACCCAGCAAGGCGAGGAGGCCACCCGTACGTTCATCGCCTATGTGTCGGGCTTGCTGACCCTGGTGCTGACGCTGGTCACGCTTGTCGGCATGCTCGCGGCGCCCTGGGTGATCTGGGCCACCGCGCCCGGTTTTGCCAATACGCCGGAAAAATTCGCGCTGACCACCGACCTGTTGCGCGTGACCTTTCCTTATATATTGCTGATTTCCCTGTCGTCCCTCGCCGGGGCAATCCTCAACACGTGGAACCGTTTCTCGGTGCCGGCCTTCGTGCCCACCCTGCTTAACGTCGCCATGATTGTTTTTGCGCTGTTCCTGACGCCGTACTTCAACCCGCCGGTGATGGCATTGGGTTGGGCGGTGCTGGCGGGCGGCCTGGCGCAACTGTTGTACCAACTGCCGCACCTGAAAAAGATCGGCATGCTCGTGCTGCCGCGCCTGAACCTCAAGGACACCGGGGTGTGGCGCGTCATGCGCAACATGCTGCCAGCGATTCTGGGGGTGTCTGTCAGCCAGATCTCGCTGATCATCAATACGGCGTTCGCCTCGGTGCTGGTGTCTGGCTCGGTGTCGTGGATGTATTACGCCGACCGCCTCATGGAGCTGCCGTCCGGCGTGCTGGGCGTGGCGCTGGGCACGATTTTGCTGCCGACGCTGTCGCGCACTTATGCCAACAAGGACCGCCATGAATATTCGCGGATCCTCGACTGGGGCCTGCGCCTGTGCTTCATGCTGGTGCTGCCCTGCGCGCTGGCGCTGGGGATTCTGGCCGAGCCGTTGACCGTCGCACTGTTTCAGTACGGCCAATTCACGGCGTTCGATGCATCGATGACCCAGCGGGCGCTGATCGCCTATTCCGTGGGCCTGCTGGCGATCATCGTGATCAAAGTGCTGGCGCCGGGTTTTTATGCCCAGCAGAACATCCGCACGCCGGTCAAAATCGCCATCTTTACCCTGGTGGTCACGCAGTTGCTCAACCTGGCGTTCATTGGCCCGTTGAAACACGCCGGGCTGGCGCTGGCGATCAGCGTCGGCGCGTGCCTCAACGCGGGCCTGCTGTTTTATCAACTGCGCAAGCAGAAGATGTTCCAGCCGCAGCCGGGCTGGACGATGTTCGCCTTGAAGCTGCTGGTGGCGGTGGGCCTGATGGCCGCGGTATTGCTGGGCCTGATGCACGTCATGCCCGCGTGGGACCAGGGCCAGATGCTGGAGCGGTTCATGCGCCTGGGCCTCTTAGTGGTGGTGGGGGTGGTGGTGTACTTCGGCCTGTTGCTGCTGATGGGCTTTCGCCTGCGAGACTTTAATCGCAAGTCGCTGGGCTAGAGACTTCGCGGCGACGGGGCGGTTGTTTTGTCGAATCGATCAAATGGCCTGCGCTGTTGCCTGTCGTCCGGGGCCGGGTGTGGTTATAATCGACCACTTTATGAGCAAGAAGCGCGTTATGCAGCTGGTTCGAGGTCTCCACAACCTGCGCCCCGAGCATCGGGGCTGCGTCGCCACTATTGGCAACTTTGACGGTGTTCACCGTGGCCACCAGGCTATCCTGGCCCGGCTGCGTGAACGTGCGGTTGAGTTGGGCGTGCCCAGCTGTGTGGTGATTTTCGAGCCACAGCCGCGCGAATTCTTCACGCCCCAAACCGCGCCTGCGCGCCTGACCCGCTTGCGCGACAAGCTGCAATTGCTGGCCGAAGAAGGCGTGGACCGCGTCCTGTGCCTGGCCTTCAACCAGCGCTTGCGCAGCCTCAGCGCGAGCGAGTTCGTTGACCGTATTCTGGTGGACGGCCTGGGCGTACAGCACTTGGAAGTCGGTGACGACTTCCGTTTTGGCTGCGATCGGGTAGGCGACTTCGATTTCCTGCAACAGGCCGGCCTGACACAAGGTTTTACGGTCGAAGCCGCGCAAACCGTCGAACTGGACGGCCTGCGCGTGAGCAGCACCCAGGTGCGTAACGCCCTGGCCGCTGCCGACTTCGACCTGGCCGAGCGCTTGCTCGGTCGCCCGTTCCGCATTGCGGGGCGGGTGCTGCATGGCCAGAAGCTGGCGCGCCAATTGGGCACGCCAACCGCCAACGTGCAGCTCAAGCGCCGTCGTGTGCCGCTGACCGGGGTTTACCTGGTGAGCGTCGACATCGACGGCCAAGCGTGGCCCGGAGTCGCCAACATAGGCGTCAGGCCCACGGTTGCAGGTGATGGCAAGGCCCACCTGGAAGTTCACCTTTTGGATTTTGCCGGTGATCTGTATGACCGGCGTTTGACGGTGGTTTTCCACCACAAGCTGCGTGAAGAGCAGCGTTTCGCCTCCCTTGAGGCGTTGAAAACGGCGATCAATGCGGATGTCGCCGCCGCCCGTGCACTAGCCGCACCTAGCGCCCATCGCTAACAAAGAGCCTTAAATGACCGACTATAAAGCCACGCTAAACCTTCCGGACACCGCCTTCCCAATGAAGGCCGGCCTGCCACAGCGCGAACCGCAGATCCTGCAGCGCTGGGACAGTATTGGCCTGTACGGAAAGTTGCGCGAGATTGGCAAGGATCGTCCGAAATTCGTCCTGCACGACGGCCCTCCTTATGCCAACGGCACGATTCACATCGGTCATGCGCTGAACAAAATTCTCAAGGACATGATCATCCGCTCCAAGACCCTTTCGGGTTTTGACGCGCCGTATGTCCCGGGCTGGGACTGCCACGGCCTGCCGATCGAGCACAAGGTTGAAGTGACCCACGGCAAGAACCTGGGCGCCGACAAGACCCGCGAGCTGTGCCGCGCCTACGCCACCGAGCAGATCGAAGGCCAGAAGGCCGAGTTCATCCGCCTGGGTGTGCTGGGCGACTGGGCCAACCCGTACAAGACCATGGACTTCAAGAACGAGGCCGGTGAAATCCGCGCCTTGGCCGAAATCGTCAAGGGTGGTTTTGTGTTCAAGGGCCTCAAGCCCGTGAACTGGTGCTTTGACTGCGGTTCGGCCCTGGCCGAGGCAGAAGTCGAGTACGAAGATAAAAAGTCCTCGACCATCGACGTGGCCTTCCCGATCGCCGACGACGCCAAGCTGGCGCAGGCCTTTGGCCTGGCCAGCCTGGCCAAACCCGCCTCGATCGTGATCTGGACCACCACCCCGTGGACCATCCCGGCCAACCAGGCACTGAACGTGCACCCGGAATTCACCTACGCCCTGGTGGACGTGGGTGATCGCTTGCTGGTGCTGGCCGAAGAAATGGTCGAGCCGTGCCTGGCGCGCTACGAACTGCAAGGTTCGGTGATCGCCACCACCACCGGTGCCGCGCTGGAACTGATCAACTTCCGTCACCCGTTCTACGACCGCCTGTCGCCTGTCTACCTGGCCGACTACGTCGAACTGGGTTCGGGCACCGGCGTGGTTCACTCCTCCCCGGCCTATGGCGTCGACGACTTTGTGACCTGCAAAGCCTACGGCATGGTCAACGATGACATCCTGAACCCGGTGCAGAGCAACGGCGTTTACGTGCCGTCGCTGGAGTTCTTCGGTGGCCAGTTCATCTTCAAGGCCAACCCCGCGATCATCGACAAATTGACGCAAGTGGGTGCGCTGCTGCACACCGAAACCATCAAACACAGCTACATGCACTGCTGGCGCCACAAGACCCCGCTGATCTACCGCGCTACGGCGCAGTGGTTCATCGGTATGGACAAAGAGCCCGTCAGCGGCGACACCCTGCGTAACCGCGCGATCAAGGCGATCGAGGACACCACGTTCGTCCCGGCCTGGGGCCAGGCGCGCCTGCACTCGATGATCGCCAACCGCCCGGACTGGTGCATCTCCCGCCAGCGCAACTGGGGCGTGCCGATCCCGTTCTTCCTGAACAAGGAAAGCGGCGAGATGCACCCACGCACCGTCGAACTGATGGAGCAAGTGGCCCAGCGCGTTGAACAGGAAGGCATCGAAGCCTGGTTCAAACTCGACGCCGCCGAGCTGTTGGGCGACGAAGCGCCGCTGTACGACAAGATCAGCGACACCCTCGACGTGTGGTTCGACTCCGGCACCACCCACTGGCATGTGCTGCGCGGTTCGCACCCGATGGGTCACGAATCGGGCCCGCGCGCCGACCTGTACCTGGAAGGTTCGGACCAACACCGTGGCTGGTTCCACTCGTCCCTGCTGACCGGCTGCGCCATCGACGATCACGCCCCCTACCGCGAGCTGCTGACCCACGGTTTCACCGTGGACGAAAACGGCCGCAAGATGTCCAAGTCGTTGGGCAACGTGATCGCCCCGCAAAAGGTCAACGACACGCTGGGCGCCGACATCATGCGCCTGTGGGTCGCTTCCACCGACTACTCGGGCGAGATGGCTGTGTCGGAGCAGATCCTGCAGCGCAGCGCCGATGCCTACCGCCGCATCCGCAATACCGCACGCTTTTTGCTGTCGAACCTGACCGGCTTCAACCCGGCCACCGACCTGCTGCCGGCCGACGACATGCTGGCCCTGGACCGTTGGGCCGTGGACCGTACCCTGTTGTTGCAACGTGAGCTGCAAGAGCACTACGGCGAATACCGTTTCTGGAACGTCTACTCCAAGATCCACAACTTCTGCGTGCAGGAGCTGGGCGGTTTCTACCTCGACATCATCAAGGACCGCCAGTACACCACCGGCGCCAACAGCAAGGCGCGCCGCTCGGCGCAGACCGCGCTGTACCACATCAGCGAAGCGCTGGTGCGCTGGATCGCGCCGATCCTGGCGTTTACCGCCGACGAGCTGTGGGAATACCTGCCGGGCGAGCGTAACGAGTCTGTGATGCTCAACACCTGGTACGAAGGCCTGACCGAACTGCCGGCCGACTTCGAACTGGGCCGCGAGTACTGGGAAGGGGTCATGGCGGTCAAGGCTGCCGTGAACAAGGAGTTGGAAGTGCAGCGTGCGGCCAAGGCCGTGGGCGGTAACTTGCAGGCCGAAGTCACGTTGTTTGCCGAGGACGGCTTGAGCGCCGACCTGGCCAAACTGAGCAACGAACTGCGTTTTGTGCTGATCACGTCCACCGCCAGCCTGGCGCCGTTCGCCCAGGCACCGGCTGATGCCGTGGTCACCGAAGTGCCGGGCCTCAAACTCAAAGTGGTCAAGTCGGCCTTCGCCAAGTGCGCCCGTTGCTGGCACTGCCGTGAAGACGTCGGCGTGAACCCCGAGCATCCCGAGATCTGCGGTCGCTGCGTCGATAACATCTCCGGTACTGGCGAGGTCCGCCACTATGCCTAAGGCCGGTCGTTTCGGACGTCTGGGCTGGCTCGTACTGAGCGTGCTGGTGCTGGTCATTGACCAGCTCAGCAAGGCTCATTTCGAGGGTGCCTTGCAGATGTACCAGCAGATTATTGTCATTCCCGACTACTTCAGCTGGACCCTGGCCTACAACACAGGCGCCGCATTCAGCTTCCTGGCCGACAGTTCGGGCTGGCAGCGCTGGCTGTTTGCCCTGATTGCCGTGGTGGTCAGTGCGGTACTGGTGGTGTGGCTCAAGCGCCTGGGGCGCGACGACACCTGGCTGGCCATTGCGCTGGCGCTGGTGCTCGGCGGCGCGCTGGGCAACCTGTACGACCGCATCGTGCTGGGCCATGTGATCGACTTTATCCTGGTGCATTGGCAGAACCGCTGGTACTTCCCGGCGTTCAACTTCGCCGACAGCGCCATCACCGTCGGTGCAATCATGCTGGCGCTGGATATGTTCAACAGTAAGAAAACCGGAGGGGCCGTTCATGACTGAACACGTAGTGGCTGAGCAACGCATCGGCCAAAACACGGAAGTCACCTTGCATTTTGCATTGCGCCTGGAGAATGGCGACACGGTCGACAGCACCTTCGACAAGGCTCCGGCCACCTTCAAGGTCGGCGACGGCAACCTGCTGCCGGGTTTCGAGGCGGCCCTGTTCGGGTTCAAGGCGGGCGACAAGCGCAACCTGCAGATCCTGCCGGAAAACGCCTTTGGCCAGCCCAACCCGCAAAACGTGCAGATCATCCCGCGCTCGCAGTTCCAGGACATGGACCTGTCTGAAGGCCTGTTGGTGATCTTCAACGATGCGGCGAACACCGAGTTGCCAGGGGTGGTGAAAGCGTTCGATGACGCGCAAGTGACCATCGACTTCAACCACCCGCTGGCCGGCAAAACCTTGACCTTTGATGTCGAGATCATCGACGTTAAAGCACTCTGACTGGCAAAACCGGCTCCTGTGGAGCCGGGCTTGTGTGGGCGCAGGCACGCCAGCGCCCACAAGACACGAGGCACAGCATGCAAATCAAACTCGCCAACCCCCGTGGCTTCTGCGCCGGCGTGGACCGCGCGATCGAAATCGTCAACCGCGCCCTGGAAGTCTTCGGGCCGCCGATCTACGTGCGCCATGAAGTGGTCCACAACAAGTTCGTGGTTGAAGACCTGCGGGCACGCGGCGCTATCTTTGTCGAAGAGCTCGACCAGGTGCCGGACGACGTCATCGTCATCTTCAGTGCCCACGGTGTGTCCCAGGCGGTGCGCAGCGAAGCGTCGGGCCGTGGCCTGAAAGTGTTCGATGCCACCTGCCCGCTGGTGACCAAGGTGCACATCGAAGTGGCGCGCTACAGCCGTGATGGCCGTGAATGCATCCTGATCGGCCACGCCGGGCATCCGGAAGTCGAAGGCACCATGGGCCAGTACGACGCCAGCAATGGCGGCGCGATCTACCTGGTCGAAGACGAGAAAGACGTCGCCGCCCTTCAAGTGCACAACCCGGAAAAACTGGCGTTCGTGACGCAGACAACCTTGTCCATGGATGACACCAGCCGCGTCATCGACGCGCTGCGCACGCGTTTCCCGGCCATTGGCGGGCCGCGCAAGGATGACATCTGCTACGCCACGCAAAACCGCCAGGACGCAGTCAAGCAATTGGCCGACGAATGCGACGTGGTGCTGGTGGTGGGCAGCCCCAACAGCTCCAACTCCAACCGTTTGCGTGAGCTGGCCGAGCGCATGGCCACCCCGGCCTACCTGATCGACGGTGCCGAAGACCTGCAACGCAGCTGGTTCGACGGCGTTGAGCGCATCGGTATCACGGCGGGAGCCTCGGCGCCCGAGGTGCTGGTGCGCGGCGTGATCCAGCAACTGCAGGCCTGGGGTGCCACGGGGGCTGACGAGCTGGCGGGGCGTGAAGAGAACATCACTTTCTCCATGCCCAAGGAGCTGCGGGTTCGTTCACTGCTTTGATACCGGAGGTGTCGGGGCCGCTGCGGCACAGGGCCTGCTCGGTTTTTTCACTGCGCAGGCTGATGCGCCCGCTGGGCGCCAGCACCATCTGATACAGGCTCAATTGCCCGTCCCTTGCGCAGATATGCACGGTGCCAGCACGAAAGGCGCCAGCTGACAGCAGCGGCTCGCCCAGGCCGCTGAAGCGAATCTGCGTTTTCACCGGTGTGTTGCCGACCACCGGGATGTGCCCGCTGTGCCGACGCTCCAGCAACACGGGGTTGCCCTCGTCCAGTTGACCGCGACCGCTCAGGTCCAGTACCACCCTCCATCCCAGGCTCCAGTCATCGTCCAGTGCGTGGATCACCACCGTGTGGTTGCGTGTTATGGCCTGCGTGCGCGCATAGCGCACGCCGGTTGTCAGGGATTGTGCGGTGTCCTGGCGTCGTTGCGATTCAAGCAGCCCCTTGAAGGCGGGAACGGCCAGGTTGGCCAGGGCGCCGCTCAGCAGCAAACCGAGCAACAGCTCGATCAATGTGAAACCTCTTTGTCTCATGACGCGTCCCTCCGTGGACGTGGTTGCAAGCCCCTGTGAGGGCAGACGTAGTTATAGCGTCGAGCCCGGTTCGCCGAATGATGGCCTTGTTGTCCAAAGTATTTCGCTTTGTTCCCGCGTGCGGCGCGCCCGCAAGAGCGGCGCTAGTCTTGGCTCGCACCGCAGGGTTACCCCTGCCTCTTGAAGACCTTCGACATGGATGACGACGGTAATGAACGCTTGCCCGATGACGTTTCACCCCCGCACCGCTCAGGCTGGAATGAGTGTGATCGAGGTGCTGGTTTCGCTGTTGATACTGTCCATTGGCTTGCTGGGCGCTGCATTGATCCAGCTGAATGCGCTGCGCTACACCGACAGCTCGCGGATGACCAGCCAGGCCAGTTTCATCGCCTATGACATGCTGGACCGGATTCGCGCGAATGTCGGTGCCGACTACACCTGGAAACGGGGCGAACGGGCCCCTTACGGCAGCAGTATCCGCGACCTCGACCTGCATGATTTCGAGGCCAATATCACCGGTTTTGCCGGGGAGAGTGCCAAGGGGGCGATTTCACTCAGCGCTGGCACCGTGACCATCAGCATCAGCTGGGATGATTCACGGGGGACGAAGGCGGAGGGCGCCCGGGAAACATTCACCCTCACCAGCCGGATTGCCGTCGATTCGCGGGTGTCACCATGAGCCCGTTTACACGGGGGTTCAGCCTGGTGGAAATCCTGCTGTCGCTGGCCCTTGGCCTCGTGCTGATGCTGGGGGCCGCCCGGGTGTTCATCGGTGCGCGAAGCACTCACGCCAGCCAGCAGGCCGCCATGGCGATGCAGGATGACGCCCGCTTTGTGCTGGGCAAAATGGTCCAGGAGATCCGCCTGGCGGGTATGTTCGGCTGCCTGTCCACGGCATTGATCCGCAACGCCCCTGCCGACTTTGACCGGCCGATTGGCTGGGGCGCGGCCAGCGGCTCGCGGTCCTTGACGCTGGTGACCGCCGATGCTGGAGACAGCGCCAGCAAGGCCGATTGGACGGTGGTGTCCGACTGCACCGGCAGCGCGCAGGCTTATGCCGCCGCCGTACCGTTGCCCACGCCCGGGCAGATACGTTTCCCGGTGCGCAAACTGACCTACACCTTTGAGTCCTCCCAGTTGAAGCTCAGCACGCCGGCTGCACCGGCCAAGGTGGCGCTGGTGGATAACGTCCGTGCGTTCGATATCAGCTTTGGCGTGGCGGCCGGGGAGGGCTCAAGCGTTGTCACGCGGTATGACGCAAGCCCGGTCAACGAGGCCTTGATCCGCAGCGTGCGGATTGTACTCACGCTCCAGGACCCTCGCGGGCTGGTGAGGGACCAGACCTATGGTGTGGTCGCGGCGCTGCGTAATCGCCTGGAGTAACGCGGCCATGAATGCACGGTCTACGCGGCAGGCGGGCATGGTTTTGCTGCTCAGTCTGGTGTTTTTGTTGCTACTGACGATGGTGGGGCTGTCGTCGATGCAGGCGGCCATTTCCCAGGAAAAAATTACCGCCAGCATCCGGCATAGAAACCAGGCGTTTCAACGGGCCGAAAGTGGGTTGAGGTTGGGGGAGGCGGCTGTTCAATCGCCAGGCACAGGCTTGATGCCGTGCCGGTCAATCGTAACCTGCGCGCCGCCCGCTGAAGCGGCTTCGGTGCTCGGGCCGGGGTTCAATCCGGGGTCCGCGGTTAACTGGGTTGGCATGAAAGAGGGGCTTTATGGCATGCAGAACCTTGGCCAGGCCGTGGGCGGCGCGCACCTGCCGCCGCACACCCAGGCCACGTTGTATCGGGTGACGTCCGTGGGCACCAACGGGTACTCGCGTGTGGTGCTGGAGAGCATTTATGCACGGGCGTCCGGGGAGGGTGGCGAGCGGTTTCGGCGCATCATGTGGCGGCAACTTCAGTAGGCGGGCAGCGCAATGAGCAAAAACAGCGCAGGGTTTACCCTGATCGAACTGTTGATTGGCGTGGCGATTGTCGGGGTGTTGGCCAGCATTGCCTACCCGGGCTACGCCCGGCATATGAAGAAGGTCTATCGCGCCGAAATCGTCGGGTTGTTGAGCGAGCAGGCGCACTATCTGGAGCGGTATCACACCCGCAACGGCACTTTTATTGAGGCAACCGGCGTCATTGACGGTAACGATCGCTATAGAATCACCGCTGCTTTGAGCCCTCAGGATTTCACACTGATTGCCACACCCCTTGAAGGGGCGGCCATGGAAGGCGATCGTTGTGGGGGCTTCAGCCTGACCGGCACCGGCGTCAGGAGTAACCCGGGAGCTTCGCCCAACATGACGCTTCAAGCGTGCTGGGGGCAATGATGAGGATCATCGACGATTGGGCGCCCGGCGCGCTTGTCTCTTTTTATCGACTGGATCGAACGATGGCTAAGCAGCAAGTAGTGGTGGTTGGAGGTGGGGTAATTGGGTTGTTGACGGCGTTCAACCTGGCGACCGAAGGGCAGGCTGTCGTTCTGCTGGAGCGCGCAGGGGTGGGGCAAGAGTCGTCCTGGGCCGGGGGCGGCATTGTTTCCCCGCTCTACCCTTGGCGCTACAGCCCGGCGGTTACTGCGCTGGCGCACTGGTCGCAGGATTTTTACCCGCAATTGGGCGAGCGCCTATTCGCAGCGACCGGCATTGACCCCGAAGTTCATACCACCGGCCTTTACTGGCTGGACCTGGACGATGAAGTCGAAGCCCTGGCCTGGGCTGCCCGCGAGGGACGTCCGTTGAGCAAGGTGGATATCTCGGCGGCCCATGATGCGGTGCCGGTGCTGGGCAGCGGTTACAGCGACGCTATCTATATGGCTGACGTCGCAAACGTGCGCAACCCGCGTCTGGTCAAATCCTTGAAAGCGGCGCTGCTGGCCTTGCCCGACGTGACGATTCACGAGCAGTGCGTTGTTGAAGGTTTTATCCAGCAGGGTGGCCGCGTCGTGGGGGTAAACACTGCCCAAGGAGCTATACGCGGCGACCAGGTGGTGCTGGCCGCCGGTGCCTGGAGCGGCCAGTTATTGGGGCTGTTGGGGCTGGTATTGCCGGTGGAGCCGGTTAAAGGTCAGATGATTTTGTACAAATGCGCATCGGACTTTTTACCGTGCATGGTGCTCGCCAAGGGGCGTTACGCCATTCCTCGCCGCGATGGGCACATTCTGATTGGCAGCACGCTGGAGCATGAGGGGTTCGACAAGACGCCAACCGACGTGGCGTTGGAAAGCCTGAAAGCCTCGGCGCAGGAGTTGATTCCGGCCCTGGCAGGTGCCGAGGTCGTGGGGCATTGGGCGGGCTTGCGTCCCGGGTCGCCGGAGGGCATTCCCTACATTGGCAAGGTGCCCGGGTTTGACGGGTTGTGGCTCAATTGTGGGCACTACCGCAATGGCCTGGTGCTGGCACCGGCGTCCTGTCAGTTGTTTGCAGACCTGTTGCTGGGGCGCGAACCGATCATTGACCCGGCGCCTTACGCGCCTGAAGGCCGCCTTTAGATAGACACAATGCCAACCCCGCGCGAGCGGCTGTTCAGCGCTGGATGGATTTTGGACCCTGCTCCAGATGGGCCTGGGTGCAATACCATTCCTGGCGCTGGCTCAAGGCCCGGTCTTGCGGCAGGTGAACGCCGCAGTGAGCACAGCGCACCATGGGCGTCGGGCCGGGCTCGGCAGGCCGTTGCCCCTGGGCGGGCGGGCTTTTGAATTTGCGCCAGAACCACACCGCAGCGGCAATAACGGCAATCCAGAACAGTAGACGAACCATGGCGGGCAGTTTCTCGAAGAGGAAGGCGCAAGTTTAGCCAAGGACGCTACAGGCGCCCAGCGCAATAACGTACGCCCATAAAAAAGGTTCTTCACGGAATCCCGGGAAAGACAGAAACAAGAACGCCGATTTGATGGAT